>JBBSDW010000135.1:0-9024 GCA_038240295.1 Kapaibacterium sp. (SeqCode) | reverse complement strand
GAGCAATCGCGCCGTACCGCCGTAGCAATCGTGCGTAGCGATGATGTGGGCTCCGACGGGGAAGTGAGCGAGCACCGTGCTGATGGCCGACATGCCGGTCGAAACGGCTACTGCTTTGGCACCGCCTTCGAGTTCAGCGAGTACGTTCTCCAGCGTCGCTCGGGTTGGATTGCCGCTTCGGGTGTAGTCGTAGCCGGTCGATTCGCCGACATCTTTAAAGCGGAAGTTGGAAGTCTGGTAGAGTGGTGTTCCGATCGAACCGTATGCCGGATCGGTGTGAGTCGTATTAAAGATCGCGCGTGTTTCGAGATGCATAGGTCAAGAAATATTGAGTGAAAAAATTTCGTCACTCATAGATCTCGGCCGAAAGGTGGGAGGCTGTGCCGCTAACGGATCTCCGGCAGGATGTTCGTCAAAGCGCAATGAGACGCTTTAAAACGAAAAACCCTATCCGGGAGATACCGAATAGGTTCGTTGACAGTTCGCGCAGTCTGCTGCAAGTTAGTCAGAACTTCGGCTCATCTTCCCTTGGTATGTCAAGGCACGAATGCGATGACGACTTCGGCAGGAGTTAGCACCTGGGCTCGAGCGCATTGCTGCATTCGACGGTTGCTAGAGCTTCACAGGGCCTGATCCCTCAGCTCTTCTTGATGAGTAACGAACGATCAACCCTGACAACGCGTCGAAAAGTTTCCCGCTCCTGTCAACACGTTCAATCGTAGGCTTGCAAGCGTAACAATGTTCGAATTCGCGTGTCACTTATGTGTTCTGCCGTAGGCATTCATTTCTGTGGATCAATTGCTGAAAAAAGCTCAGGGCTCGCAGGAATGGATGCCGTTAAATTTTGTGAAGGAAAATGTAAGAGCGTCATGTGATGCGCTTTGGAGAAGGTCCAAGCTGAACCGCGGGCCGGCGACCTGAGCGAAGATCGTGTCGCTCTTCTTTTTTCGGTGCTATTTCTTTTTCGTCTTCTTTGCGAGCGATTCATACATGGCGATCGCTTCTTCGATCAGCGGAAGCTCACGGACTGCTGCATATTTATCGATCTTATCGAAGCCGACCCACCGAAATTCATCGTGTTCCCAGTCGGGCTTCTGGACCTGCTCGCCGGGCCGCATCAAATACATAACAAGTCGTTTCATCACCGCAGCCCCTGCGCGGTTGCTTGTTTGATACTTGACTTCTGTTGTGAGCGGCTTTCGGATCTTGCAGACGTAACCGGTCTCTTCAAGCACTTCGCGCAGTGCGGTTTCACGAGTCGATTCACCAGGATCTACCTGACCCTTCGGCATACGCCAATTCGACCAACGGGAGCCCGTCGGATGGCAAAAGAGAATCTTGCGATCCTCGCTAATGAGTACACCGCCCGCGCTTGTGACCTCAGGGTAATTCTTCTTTATCATTGCCGATGGCCATATCTACGTGTAACAACAGTCGGCCCGGATTGTTTATCAGTACGTGTTGTCTCGTCTAAAATACTACCATGCTCAAGTCCCTCTCTGTTCTCTGCTTTGCTTTTGTCCTTCTTGCCTCCGGTTGTGGCGCACCGACGGCGCCTTCAAGCGGAACGCCGCAATGGGGCGCACTCAACACGATCTCTGGTGTTGCGGTGACTTCGCATGGCGATTCGATCTATGGCAAAGCGGTCGCGCAGTTCTGGAATGGTTCGGTCAGCGATACGGCGTACTTGCAGGTCGCGAAGGTTACGATGAATACTTTGCCTCTCGTCTATTCGAAGATCCCTACGCTTACCGGATCATCGGTTCAGACTTATTCCATCAATGATCAGTCGATCTATAGCGATTCGCTTTGCCAGTGGCATGTCGAAGGTGCGAATGGCATCGATTCATTCGACACAGCAGGCTATCGACCGGCGAATTTGCGGATCTCTTCACCCACTCCTGACTCAACGATTACCGAATCGACATCCGGCTTTACCATTAACTGGCCAAACCCTATTGCCCATTCTAAGATCGACGTTGAGGTTGATGATGCGCAGGGAAACTACGATCAGATCCTCGGTCTTGACGATACTGGCTCGAAGACCATCACTCCCGATCAGATCACTCATATCAAGAAAGGCCCGATCGTGGTGTATGTCTACCGAACAAATCTTGTAAGCAAAGTCATTGGCGCGCACGGATACGTTCTCACGCTCGGTACGCAATCTTCGATTGCGTTAACTCTCCAGTGATGCTCGCGACTTGCGGGACTTCAACCACTCGATAAGCGGCGGCAGGATCGAAATAAAGACAACGGCGGCGATCACGTATTGAAGATAGTGATCGATGTCAGGAACAACGCTCGCAAGCAAATAACCGAGCAGGGTAGCAGCGGTGATCCAAAGCACACCGCCAATGATGTTGAAGAACGCAAACTTCTTATAGCCCATGTTGGCCGCGCCGGCAACGACAGGAGCGAACGTCCGAACGACAGGTATAAAGCGAGCAAAAATGATGGTCTGGCCACCATGCTTTTCATAAAACGCGTGCGTCTTGAGTAGATGCTCACGTTTGAAAAAGCGTGAGTTTGGCCGATTGTACAACTTTGCGCCTGCTTTCCTTCCGATAAAATAACCTGTCGCATCACCCAGGACGGCGGCGACGATCAGTAGTGCGATCAAAAGAAAAATATTCATGTCGACGACATGCGTCGCGATGAGAAGCCCGGCGGTAACAAGCAGTGAATCGCCCGGCAGAAAAAATCCGAGAAGCAGTCCCGTTTCAGCGAAGATGATAATAAAGAGCGCGATGTAGCCACCGCTTGCGATGAGGTGCTTTAATCCATCGGTCGAAGTGAACTGATGTAAAAAACTGGTGATCGTGTCCATTCGAATCAGGCGTGTGCGGAAATGGAAATCAGGATTGCGCTCACACTACTCTTTTTTGAGAGATCGGGTTCACTTCCGGGCAGTTCAATCTTCAAGCGCCGCCGCAGCGAGTATGACCGTGTGATATTCTTCACGAACCTTGCCGGAGCCAAAAAAAGAGTGAATGATCTCGTGCGCTTCCTGCATAAAGCTCGGGAGTTTCGAGCGTGGGATGCCGACGCCGATATAGGATTTGGAGAGAAGATAGCCGATGTAAGCTTCGGGTGCGTAATCCTGGACGAAGGGAAACGAGAAGGTTTCAGGGGCATCGAAGAGTCCGGAGGCTTCGATCGATTCGGGGAAGCCCTGACTGACAATATCGAGACCGCCTTTGTAATTTTCGTTGAAGCGCTTGATCAGGTCCTGGATACAACGATGATAGTCGTCTTCGTTATTTCGCACTTCATTCCAAACGATCGCCATCGGCCGACCTGGCTTCAGGACGCGATGCATTTCGCGCAGAGCTAGCGATTTATCCATCCAGTGATAAACCTGGGAAAGGACAACAAGATCGAGCGCCTGAGAAGAGATGCCGGTTCGTTCGCCCGGTGCTTCGAACGAACGGATATTGGTAATGCCCTGACGAATCGCATTCTCCTGCAATTGATCGAGCATGAGATTCGCCGTATCTACGGCATAGACCATTCGGACATGCGGCGCAAGCGCGAGCGCGATCCTGCCGGTGCCGGTGCCAATATCGCCCATCGTGCTCATTCGATCGAGCTCGCCGAGCTTGATCAGGAAGTCAATCGAATCCGAAGGATAGCCTGGACGATACGCATCGTATTCGAGCGCGAGTGCATTAAAGATCGTCTTGGCGTCGGCGAACGGTTGAGGCATTGAGATTTTCTCGTTGCAGTACTGGGAATAAAAAAATGTTCTACACGTGTGGTCGCCCGTCAATGTGCGCGAATGGACGCGAGAATCATTTTATATTGAAGCCCTCTTCGCCCGATTGCAGTTCCATCGAAGAACGCTCGACTTTCTCAACTTTAGAATGAACAGGCCCCATCGAGACCTCGAGCTGGAAGGTTTTTACCGATTCCCGAGAGCCCTGAGCTTCGACTTCAACCGTGCCGCCGGATACGTTTCGCGTGAAGCCTGTCACGCGATGCTGACGTGCAGCCCGCTGAACGAACATTCGAAAGCCAACGCCCTGAACTCTGCCCGAGATGATTAAACGGATGCGAACCATCACCGTTACGGGATCGATTAATTCGCTTCGTTGAACTCGCGCATGATGTGCCGCGCGATCACCATTCGCTGCACCTCGCTCGTACCTTCACCGATGGTGAGGAGCTTCGAATCGCGCCAAAGTTTTTCGACGGGGTATTCTTTGATGTATCCGTAACCGCCATGGATCTGCACAGCCTCTTCGGAGACTTGGACGCAGATCTCGCTTGCATAAAGTTTTGCCATGCTCGCTTCTTTGCCATAGGGTTTGCCGGTATCGCGAAGGTAAGCTGCGCGATGAGTGAGTGTGCGAGCAGCGTCGATCTTCATTGCCATCTGGGCAAATTTGAATTGCGTTGCCTGCTGCTGCGCGATCGGCTTGGCGAACTGCTCGCGTTGCTGTGCATAACGAATGGCGGCCTCGAATGCGCCCTGGGCGAGGCCGACCGATAACGACGCGATCGACACCCGGCCGCCATCGAGTATCTGCAAGGCCTGCACAAAACCTTCGCCGACTTCCCCGATCAAGTTCTCGTTCGGCACCTGAACATTTTCCATTACCAGGCTCGACGTATCACTGGCGCGCATGCCGACCTTGTTCTCTTTTTTCGTTGCGTAAAATCCGGGCATCGTTTTATCGAGCACGAACGCGCTGATGCCGCGGCCGCCTTTGCTGCGGTCGGTAACGGCCATGATCACTGCGGTTTGCCCTACGGTGCCATGCGTGATAAAATTCTTTGAGCCATTGAGCACCCAATGATCGCCTTCCCGAACTGCCGTGGTCTGCGTGCCACCTGCATCGGAGCCGGCACTTGGTTCGGTGAGCCCCCATGCACCAAGAACCTCGCCGCGCGCTAAGGCAGGTACGTACTTAGCACGAAGCGACTCCGCACCGAAGCGATAAATATGACTCGAGCAAAGACCGTTATGCGCAGCGACCGAAAGCGCAACGGAGGGATCGACGCGCGCGATCTCTTCGATGATGATCGCGTTTTCCGTCGAGCCGAGACCTGCTCCATCCAGTTCTACGGGCATCATTGTTCCGAGGAATCCGAGTGCCGCCATTTTCTTGAACGCCTCCATCGGAAAATCCTGCGACTCGTCCCACTCCATCACATGTGGACGAAGTTCAGCCTCTGCGAATTCGCGTGCGACCTGCTTGATCGACTGCTGATCTTCGGTCAGTGTAAAGTCAAGGGTATCAGATTGAGTCTCGACGCTCGACATGCTTGTAATCTGCTATGAAAAATTGGGGATTGGGTAATGCTGCACCACTTTGCCCGGAGTGCAAATATACCGACGATGCGAAAAATAAGAAGGCAAGTGCCTGCCCGTGCTATTCCTTCGCGACGCTATAGGGCACTGCGCTGGATGAAGTTGAGGGGAAAAAGAAAAGTCCTTCAGGAATTCCAGCTGGCACCGTGATGTCAAGCGTCGTGCCGGTGCTTGATTCCGTCGGCGCGTAATGCCCCGGCGGTAGATCGATCACCGTCACGCCTCTTCGTCCAAGCGTCACCTGATTGCCCCCGATCGTAAAGCTCACCGTATGATCCGGCGAAAGGTTTACAATCCTGAGTTTTCCCATATTTGAGGCGGGTGGTGCGATCGTATCGGTAAGTGTCATCGAATCGAGTTTCTCCTGACCCGATGCAAGCGTTGCTGTATCCATCAGGATGAAACTGTAGCGAACGTCGGCGCTCGCAACATAATGGAACAGGTAGACCGTATCCGCCGGGTAAACGAGATTCGACCAGTCCCACTCCACAGGGGCACCAGGAAATCCGCCATGCGTCGTCGGATTGAAGGGTGCCCAATCGCTGACAGAATCGCGCGGTATGTTCATGACCACAAACTGTCCTGTGATGTCGTTTCTTGGTCCTTTATCAAGGGGACCAGCGGGCATCAGCGAAATATCTGTATTACGTCTGGTGGCATTGATCGAGCGAACTCCAAACGTATAGAAGGGGATCAGGCTCCTGCCGACAGGATCGTCCGAAAGAATGTGCTCGGAAACGAGCGGCTCCATTCCGACTTGCGTCGTTTCGCCCTCGAGGAGGATCGTCACGAAAAAGCCGGTCTGCAGGCTAATGTTCGACGAACTGAAGATTATGTGGTTCGGATGTCCCGACTCGGTAACGACGAGTTTGCTGAACGAACTTACCCGTCGGTACAAATTCATTGTATCACCATAATGAAGCGTAAAGGCTGGCTGCGTCGAAAGGTCGCCCGTGAAATAGACATCGAGTGCAGGAAGGTCGGTGAGCGCATCTACGAAGCGTATCAGATTCGTATTCTGGTCGGGCACCGTTAACTCATCATTAAAGAGGATGATTTTGCGTGTCGAAGCGAGCTCCGGTTTGCCTCGGCCCAAAATGAAAAGCGATTGCCGGGCTTCGGGAAATGGGATCGAATCTTTGATGAGCGTATCCCTCGATTCGGAGAGCACCACAAGCTGCTTTTTATCGGAGCGCGTGGTCGCAACTTTGAGGAGGGAATCGTCAGCGTAGTGGTTGGTGTATCCAAAATCCGCGGGGAAAACGTACGGATAGGCTGCGTTCAACAATTTTCCATCGAGATAGATCATCACCTTTGCCTCATCTGGCATCGCATTAACGATCCTCAGGCGCGGGGACCGCTCTGTTGGGATACTCTCGCAGATGGTCTTACAACCGGGTTGAAATAAAACAAGGAAAAGAAGAAAGGAGGCTGACTTGATCGTGAACGATAACTTCATGCGTAGTTAGGCAATTGGATTTTCAGGCACGTGCCGAGCGTCAATATATAACTACGTCCTCGGAGGCTGGTTGGTGCCCCTGAGCATTATTGTGAAACCACTCTAAGCCGTCCGCCATCGGCTATCTTCATCGAGCGTGTACGATTGACCATTGGACATTTCGTGAATGGCCTTGCCGCTCGTTTTGTCATTGTGACTTTGAATTCGCGTAATCCGCTCTCCGCCTGATTCCTTCGTTAAAAATCGTTCAAGCGCAGCAATCTCAGGCTCCACATCACCAAGCCATTCCGTTTCCGACTCTTTGACAAATGCCCGACTCATCGCAGCCTACCAATTTTAATGTGAATACTCTACAAAAGAGTATAAATCAAAATCCGGGCCGAATCTGGCTGTGAACGAATTACCGGAGTTGCGTGATCAGAAAATAAATTCCGAAGATGACCGTGAAGCTTCCGAAGATGCGTTCAAGTGTTTGGTTACGGAGGCGTAACGCGGCTTTGGCGCCGAAATATGCGGCAGGGATCACTCCGATCGAGATCATTGCCGCGATGCGCCAGTCGATGTGACCAAGCATTGCGTGCTCGATCGTACCTGGGATCGAGACTGCCGTCACAACAATAAGCGAAGTAGCAAGCGCGGTCTTCATCGGACGCCTGAAAATTCGAAGAATAGCAGGGACATAGATCACTCCGCCACCGACAGCTAACAAGCCTGCAAGGAAACCGCCTATGACACCTACGACGACAACCTGCCACCAGACAAGCGGTGAAAGCGCTCCTTCGACCTCTGCTTCTTTCATAAGGATCTGGCGTACGATGAACGTCGAACCAATGAGGATCAAAAATACCGCGGTGCCGATCATGAGCGATTTACCGCTCACATAATCGGTAAGTTTTGCGCCGAGCAGGCTCGTCGGAGCAGCAAAGATGATGAGGCCGACCGCGAGTCTTAGATCGACCTTGCGCGCACGAACGTAATTGATGACTGCGGATATCGCGCTCGGAAACATGATCGGCATCGTCGTCGCAAGCGCAATGATCGCAGGCGCGCCGAGCATGAGCTTGATGAGCGGAGTGCCGAGTGCGCCGCCGCCAATGCCCATAAGGCCAGATGCGAAGCCTGTGAAGATGCCGATGCAGATAGCGATCACATCTTGTGCAACACTCATCGTTCCATCACTCCCGAGGCTTGCATACGTGCGAGCGTTGTGTTGTATTCGGAGACCAGTCGCTCGATGACGATCCCGGCAGGAAGGATGCCGATGATGAGTCCGGAAGATTGCCCCATTTCGAGTTCGCCTTCTTCGAGATCGCCTTCGAAGATGCCTCGCATCTCGCGCTTCAGTCCGAGTAGTGCAATCTCCTCATCGCGAGACATTCCAGCCCGCTGTGCTTCTAAGGCTCGTAGTGCAAATGCGTTTTTCTTCAGCCGGACGGGCGCTACTTTTTTAAGGGCAAGCACTGTCGAAGAATCATCGCTCTCAACGACTGCCTGCTTGTATAATTCATGCGAACTTGATTCGACGGTCGCGGCGAAGCGGGTACCGATCTGCACAGCTTCTGCGCCGAGGGACAAGGCCGCGAACATCTGCCTTCCATCTGCGATGCCACCGGCTGCGATCACTGGAATCTTCACTGCATCAACAACCTGAGGCACTAACGCGAGGGTCGTGATCTCATCGACGCCATTGTGTCCACCGGCTTCGAAACCTTCTGCAACGACGGCATCGCATCCCGCTGCTTCGGCCTTGAGTGCATGACGAGTGCTTGCGACAACATGCACCACAAAACAGCCGGCATCTTTGAGCCGTTGGGTATGGCTTGCTGGATTGCCGGCGGAGGTAAAGACGATGCGAATGCCTTCGTCGATGGTGGTTTGGATCAGCGCATCAACGTCGCCGCGAATGAGTGGGATGTTGACTCCGATACGGTAGGCATGTCCGGTCGCTTTAGCTTTGCGAATATGTTCCGCGAGTAGTGCTGGCTTCATCGAGCCTGCGCCGATCAATCCAAGAGCTCCCGCATTTGCGCAGGCAACCGCAAGCTTCCAGCCGCTTGTCCAGACCATGCCGGCCTGGATGATCGGATAGTCGAGCCGAAGATGCTTAGAAAGCTGAGACTGCATTGCGTTGCGGTCAGTGCGCAACAACAAATGTGGCTATTGGCAAATGTGCCCCTGTTTGCCAGACCGAATACGTACCTGATGGCAGGCTGCTCACGGAGAACGCAGATTGTGCTCCGCGAATATT
>JBBSDW010000134.1:0-9083 GCA_038240295.1 Kapaibacterium sp. (SeqCode) | reverse complement strand
TGACAGCTCTCATGGGATGATGTTAGCAGAAGCAGGAACGGCGTATTCCACGTCAGACGCTGGCCGCACCTGGGATAGTCTGTATCATGTCGAATCCAGCTTTGGCTATAGAGCTTACCTGTTCCGCACATATCGGCCCAACTATGGCGATATGCCGCTTGGCGATCAAACCGTTTACATAAGGTCGGACACGATATTCTGGTCACCCGAGGTGCCGCAAGCCTACGATACGTTCGGGCAGTTAATGTACGATTCGTTGTACGGCTTCCGATTCGTCCAAATACTCGATCGATTTAATTCTTATACCGATACGTTACGGATTTTGGAAACGCACGACGACTGGGTAACTTCAGAATACTACGGCCCGCCGCTATCGGATACGAGTTTCTATCCATTCGGGCCGACTCACCCGCTCAATACTGCAAGTTTCGTAGACAGCAATGAAGTGTGGTTCGATCAAAACCATACCCTGATGCACACGACTACCGGAGGGCAGTCGTGGCAATCTGTCCCGTTACCGAACGACACCACTGTTTTAGATCCATACTGGGATCGTATTTTTCTCTTCCCGAAATCGCGTGAGATCTACCTTACTGCCCATTATTTAAATGTCGGTGAGCACACAGACTACGATTATTCGAGCGACTGGGCGCAAGTTGGAGGATCGACTCGACCACAAAAGGGACATCCGCCTTCACGCAAGTTGTCGATACCAACGACATGTGGAAGATAACCAGCTCGCACGAATATGGATCCTTGTATGTAGACGCAACAAATCCCGTACTTTATCACAGCATTGACAAAGGCGCAATCTGGTCGGCCGATTCCGAGACCTTCTATGGCGATACCGTTCTCGGGATGTACTGGCTAAATGCACGTCAGGGTTGGATCGCGAGCTACGCTCATAGTTACCGCTTGGGTCACATTTGGTACTACGATCCTTCAAGTGGAGTGACCGCACCGACCTCCGCGAATAAAACTGAATCTCCAGTGAGCGTTTATCCCAACCCCGCGGCGACTTCGTTTCGGACGTTCTACTCGCATTCTAAACGGCATCTTCGAATACTCGACGCACTCGGGCGAACGGTGCTCGATCGATCTTCATCATCATCAAGTGAGCCGATCGATGTGTCGCAGTTCTCAAACGGAGTCTATGAGATATTGATCTCGCAGGCGGGCGCAGAACGCGTTTCGCGACTGGTCGTGCAGCAGTAGCGCTCATGAGGGCCATCCGTGAACAGAACCTCTATCATGCTGCTTGATCTCTGAACCTCGTCTGTCATGTTCGTTTCTCACGGCTCGCAATTTTCTTTGAATTGGGGCTGTTGCCAACCTCGAACAAGGATAAATGAGGTTGCATGACCCCACTCAGTCAAACGCGTCTTGAGGCGCTTCCACAGGCATTTAGTAGATCACGCGTTGCGGTGATCGGCGACCTTATGGTCGATCGGTATATGTTCGGCGCCGTCAGCCGGATCTCGCCGGAGGCTCCGGTGCCGGTGCTCGATATCGACAACGAACAGGCACGCCTTGGCGGCGCTGCCAACGTCGGCCATAACATCCACGGACTTGGCGCGACGCCACTCATGCTCGGCGTCATCGGCAACGATGCTTCGGGATTGCTCCTTAAAAAGATCTTTGGCGATCTTGGATTTCCGCTTGATGGGATCGTCGTCGATAACGAACGGCCCACGACAGTTAAGACTCGGGTCATCGCAGGCAGCCAGCAGATGCTTCGGATCGATCATGAACTTAAGCACGATATTTCGCGAACCACCGAGGATCACCTGATCAGTGCGCTCGAAGGGGAAGCTTCGTCGCTCGATGCGATCATTCTCGAAGATTACAACAAAGGAGTCATCACACGCTCACTCATTCAGCGCGTGATCGCATTCGGGAAAGTAAAGGCAATCCCGGTTCTCGTCGATCCAAAGTTTCACAATTTTTTTGAATACCAGGGTGCGACGGTCTTCAAGCCAAATCGCAAAGAAGTTGAAGATGCGCTTGGAATGCGATTGCATTCGGATGAAGAGGTTCTGACGGCAGGCAGGAAGCTGCTCGATCGCATCAAAGCCGAAAACGTCTTGCTCACACTTGGCGAAAAAGGGATGCTTCTTTTTAGCCGCGATGAGGTTGATCCGTACGGCATCCCGACGCGTGCGCGCCAGGTTGCGGATGTTTCTGGGGCTGGCGATACGGTCATTGCCACGCTCAGTGTTTCGCTCGCCTGCGGCCTGACGATGCAAGAAGCGGCGGTCCTCGCGAACCGAGCTGCCGGGCTTGTCATCGAAGAACTCGGTATCGTCCCCATTTATCAAGAACAATTGATACGGGCGATGCTCGAAGATATTGCTCCTCAATCGGTTTGACATTCTGCAAACAACACTCGTGATTCCTATCTTTTTTTTTCGGAATGAATCGGACCGCATCGCGCTCACAGAATGGCGTAACGGCCTGAAAAAGCGCGGCGAGAAACTGGTCTTTACCAATGGCGTCTTCGACATCATCCACGCCGGTCATGTCAGTTATTTATCGGAAGCCCGAAATCTTGGGGATGCTTTGATCATCGGGCTCAACGCGGACGAATCGGTTCATCGATTAAAGGGTCCCAATCGCCCCATTCAATCGGAGTTCGACCGATCGCTTGTTTTGGCAGGACTCAGATCGACGGATGCCGTCGTCATTTTTGATGAAGACACCCCCTTCGATCTTATCTCGCATATGATTCCCGACATCTTGCTTAAGGGCGGAGATTGGACCATCGAGAGCATCGTTGGCCGCGAGGTTGTCGAGAGTAATGGTGGCCGCGTTCTGTCGTTACCATTCCTCGACGGCCGCTCGACGACAGGAATTGTTGAGCGCATTTTGGAGCGATACAGCGCCGAGACGGATAGCCAAAAGAATTAACTTTTGCTCAATCGGGAGCTTCTTCCTCTAAAAATGACGGATTTCTCATGAAGCGAGCACGAACTTTGCTTCGCGCCGATGAGGTTAAGCTCATGAAGTAATCGCATTATACTTACCGATTCATCGAATTTAACGATCCATCGAAGCGCAGCGTTTGTCGAATTCCACAGCAGCCGTCGTTCAAAAAACAACTGTGACCAGCGTCATCGGTCGGATCATTCGTATCCTGCTGACGATCATTGGGGTTTTGCTGCTGCTCATACTTACCGCCGTACTCCTGACGCAAACTGCCTTTGTACGTCGATTCCTCGTCTCCGAGCTCAATAAGACGATCAAAAGTTCGACCAACGTAACCATTAGCATCAAAAGCGTTGGAGGCAATCTTTTTAACGGTTTTGTCCTCAACGACGTACACATTCGGCTTCGAAATCAGGGCGCGTACGATTCCGTTGATCTCATACGTGCCGAACAAGTTATAGCGCACTATTCGATACTTCAACTTATCGAAGGAAAGACCCTCGGCATCACAAGCCTTGTCTTCGTGAGGCCGGTCATCCAGATGCTGAAATTCCAGGGCGATACCAATTGGAATGTCGGATTGATTATGAAGAGCTCGACGTCGAAGTCTCCCTCGAAACCCTTTAACTTGGCGATCGATCTGCAGTCGCTCCGATTTCAGGATGGGCATTTCGTCATGCGAAATTATAACGACACCGCCCAGCCTCCCCCAGTCCTGATCCAAAACGCATCGGGTACCTTGCGCGAAATCAATTGGGAGAACATCGATGCGACGCATCTAAATCTGGATGCGAAAGTGTCGATGACCGGCGTCCAAAAGATATCTGCGCGGTTGAATTCGCTCGCGCTGAATGAACGGACAAGCGGCTTTATTTTACGACAGCTTGAACTCTCGGCGTATTACGATAGTACGCAAGTACGAGTCGAAGAAGGCCACCTGATCACCGATCGTACCGACCTTCGTTTTGCAGCTTCTACAAAGCCCGCAGGAATCCTGCACGGCGACTCGCTCGCTGCAATGAAGGGCGCAGCGGTCTCGCTGCGATTGAAGGGTTCGAACATCAACGCAGCCGAACTGCATGCCTTTATCCCTGGGATCAGCGATTATGTTGGAGCCTCTCCAGGATTGGATCTGACGGCTTCCGGAACCTGGGACGATCTTAAGATTGCGCATCTCGGACTTGATTTTAAAAACGAAGGATCATTGACGATCTTCGGATCGATAAATTTGATCCAGATCTCCGGCGATCTTCCGATGAATTTGCATATCTCGGCACGTGATATTTCGAATAGGACGTTCCTCACCTACGTACCTTATCTTGCAAAATTCAACTTGTCGAGGATCGGAGTTGTGCAGATACGCGATCTTCATTTCGTTGGAAGGCCGCTTGACTTTACAAGTTCGCTTGACATCCTGTCGACGAACGGCGACATCAAAGGGACGATCGCGATGAACCGGCTCGGCAAGGCAGTTAGCTATAAAGCCGACTTACGTACCAACCGCATCGACCTTGCGGGGATACTTGAGAAACCATCGATGTCTTCCGATCTTAATCTTAATGTCAAAGTCGACGGCGTGGGGTTTCAGCCTTCAACCATGTCGGCGTCACTTATTTTAAGTACGCTACGTCCTTCGCGCTTTCAAAAGTATGTAGTGAGTTCATTGGACGCGACTGCACTACTCGAGCGTGGCGTCGTTTCGACAAATCATTTGGTCGCCCACTTGCCGGATGGTTCGAGAGCCAACCTGACCAAAGGAAGCTATCAATTCACAAAACCTAACGCGTACGCGATTATCGGTGCGATCGACTCTGTGCCGCTGAAGACGTACGTCAGCTCGATGAAGCAGAATTCCGCGAAGATGAGTGCGATCCTCGACATCACGGGTGAAGGCGGCGATCCCGATAAAGTCGCTGGGCTGGCGAGTCTTCGACTCTCCGATCTTGCCATTGCGGGCAGATCGCTCGATGACATCCTTGCCGATATTCATATTTCGCGAGGTCTTGCCGACTCCGGCAATGTCGTTTCGTTGGTTAGCCCAATGGCCGATATGACGATCTTCGGCAAGTTTGGCATCGATGATATTATCACGATTGTACCCGAGCGCGTCGGGGCAGTAGCGAGTGCCTTCGCGAATCGTTATTTTCCGAACCGCACCGATAGCCTCGCTCCGCCGCATTCGAAGCTCAGTTGCGATTCGATCGACTTTAAATACCTGTTGAACGTCAAAGATCTTCGGCCGCTGGCTGCGCTCTTACCCAGGACGCTGCTCATCGCGAATGGTAAAGTCAGCGGCAATGTCGTCGGATGTGCCGATGATGAACTTAATATCGATGCCAAAGGTGATTTTACCTCGTTTGTAATGCGGCCACGTCGGTTCACGGCCGATAGCACGATCAACCAGGCCGTCGATACGGCTCTCGTCAATCCGCTTCTCACGGCGAAGGATTCTTTAACGAAAGATTCAACGCTAAAGAACGCAGGTACGCGGATCCAACTCACGCCTACGACATTTGAAATCCAGCTCCAACACGTTGGCAAAGATCCGAAAGAAGTCCTCGATGTGCTCGATGTGCACGTTGCCTTTAAATCCGATTCGGTCGTTCGGTATAACTCGACGTTGCTCGTACATCCGAACATCCGCCTTGACTATAAAGACCGGATGGGACGCTACCGGATCTGGAGCATCCTCGGTCAGCACTATGGTGTGCTTGTCGACGGCACTGCAGATTTTCCGCAAAATGAGTTCGTACTCACACTCGACACGCTTCGCTTCGTACTCGGCCGCGGGTATCGCTGGCAGAATGAACACGCAGCTAAACTAACGCTCACAACCGCTGGTGAGATCAAGCTCGATACACTTGCGATGGCGCACGAAGAACCGGGCGATGTAAAGCATCTCTTCACCGAACGGGTGCAGATCGCGGCCGATATTATTGGTGACACGATTCGTTACGCTTCGCTCAAGATCCCCGGTTTGAAGCTCAATGAACTGCCATTGTTACTACCGAATTATAGCGAGAGGATTCCGACGCTCGAGGGAAGTGTGCAGAAATTCGACGTCGAGGGCAAAGGCACCTTCGCCGATCTTCAGTTCGACGCCGATATTCAGCTCAATCATCTCAAGTATAACGCTGTCACGTTCGATACGAGCTTTGCAAAACTCTCGTATCGAAACGAAGCGATCCGCGGCAAGATCGAGATGCATGTCGATTCGGTCCAATTCGGAATTGACAACATCGGCAACGAACATGCCCTTGCTGCCTTCTCCCAGAGTAACAGACTTAATCTTACCATCGACAGCATTCCGATGATTCTTGCGCTATCGCACGGCCCAAATTATTCGGTCGATAGCGCAGCCGTTCGCCAGCGCCCAATGTCGGCGAGGCTCGAGACCTACCATTTTCCCATCGATATGGCGGGCCCTTTCATTCCAACATTCGATGAGCTCACAGGCTTCGGCGATATCTCCTTTAAGCTTGGCGGAACACAGGAACACATTCAGTTCGGCGGTGCGGCGAAAATTGTCGATGGCTCATTCAGAATTCCTGCCACGAACGTGAGCTACTCATTCGATGGAAAACTGAGCTTCGCCGATCAGGTCCTTAAAATGGAAAATTTCCAGCTCAAGAACGTAGCCTATGACGATCCGGCGGGCGAAGCAGACGTCTCGGGTGCGATAGGGTTCAAAGGTTTCTCACTTAGCACCTTTGATATTACGGCGAAGACAAATCGGCTGACCGTTCTTA
The DNA here is from genome assembly GCA_038240295.1 of Kapaibacterium sp. (SeqCode). Lineage (GTDB taxonomy): Bacteria > Bacteroidota > Ignavibacteria > Palsa-1295 > Palsa-1295 > JABDDM01. The sequence goes on along the minus strand of JBBSDW010000134.1, from coordinate 2,409 downwards.
CTTCGGCCTCGCGGCGAACGATTAAGACGATCTATGGGCCGCTCACGATCAGTACCGGAGGCGGTCCACTCCATTTTTATGGGCCGGCCGCGGCACCTATGCTGGAAGGCAAGGTAACCATCCTGCAAAGTTTTCTCACGCTCGCATCATCAACAAATAACGCATCGCGACCAACAGGTGATGGGATCATTTACCGGCCATTCGTTCGCCCGCCAGGCCTGATGGAGGATAGTGCTTCTTATGCAAAGAAGTTGCTTCTGATTACCGAACTCAAGGACACCAGCAAGCGGCAAGTCGTAGCCGATTCGATCCTCTTTCCACAGCAGGATATTTATGCCGAAGATGTTAGTATGACCCCCAAGGATAGTACGGTGCTGGCGGCCAACATTTCGAGCAGCCGGCCGCCGCCGCCCACCATGCTTGACCGTATGCAGTTCAACATCAATCTGAGCATCAATGGCGATGTGTGGGTTGTCAACACCATGAACGGCCTTTCGGGATTCCTCGGCGCACAGTTACGCGCCGAGATCCGGACCGGCGGGCCATTCAGCATCGTTCGGCGAGCCGATGGCGTCTTTCACATAAACGGCGACCTGCTTGTTACCGAAAATTCGAGCTACAGTTTTTACAAGACCTTCAGTCCCGCAACCGGGACGATAAGCTTTCACGACGATATTACGAATCCCGACATCAACATTATCGCCGAATACATCGGGCCTCACGATCCTGGTGGCGAAGTAAAGATCCGGTTGATCATCACCGGCACGGAGCTCGATCCAAAGCTCGCGATCGAGATCTACGAGAGCAAAGGAGTCGGCGGCGAATTCGAAAAGCGCATTGGAAGTCCGGCGGATGTTCAGGAGGACGCGCTTTACTATCTTGTTTCCGGTCAATTCAAAGGTGAACTGACCCCAGGTCAGCAGTTGGGTGTCATCGAAAAAGCTTCGACTGCGATCACATCTTCGCTCGCGACTTCGATCCTCAACAACTTGCTCGGCAACTCCGGGCTTTCGAACGTAATCCGGTCGGTCAATTTTGAAACCGGCGGAACACTGCAGACTTCTCGATTGAAGCTTACTGCGGCCTACAAGAGCATTGTTTTTCGCTACGGAAGCAGCGGGCTCGGCAATCCGCTTGACGCTGATTATACCGTCGAAGTCCCGTTCACGTTTTTCACTCCAGCCCCCTGGGCTCGCCACTTACTCTTCGACTTTAACTACCATTCCCCACTTATCAATCAGCTCGAAGCTGTTCAGCAGGCAAATTACGTCGGTAAATTTCTCTGGCGCATCCCATTGCATTGATTTGGAGCGTTTTCGGGCAGTCGGATAATAAAGCCGTAAAAAAGCGCCCAATTTTGGAAACCGTCGCTCCTCAGAACCCGTATTTATACATGAGGTTTAGTTTTGGGCAAAAAGTAGATCTCATTTTTAGGGCAAACAAAACAAGAGCTCCGCAGCAGTGTTTACTTTTCTCGGCACGCTGCGGTTTTTATTTTAAATAGGCGATCATCGCTCAGCGAATCGCTTCCGCATCAACGCCAGCGGCCCTCACAGCCGCCAACCATCCCAAAATGTTATGTCTCAACTCCTAATGAGACATGACCGCTTGAAAGCTTTCCCACTGAACCCCACTATTATACCTGAACCAAACACTTTTAACCTCGACCGTCCGATCCCGACTGAGCTATGAATCACGCACACGAATCGGTTTGCCACGGCCATAATTGGATTCACGTAAAAAAAGAGTTATATTGGTGCGCACAGATTTCTTTTTTCGCAAAAGACGCATGAAAATCTCCAGAGCCCTAAGACTCGTCATTATCAAGTAAATATAATCGGCTGTATGCTAACCAAACTTGCTCTGGCGATTTGCGTACTCTCGTTCATTCCATCATTATTGTTTGCGCAAGCGGTACCCGACACGGTGCCAGTATGCCTGATTGGTAAAATCACGGGAGGTACTTCGCTAGAATATGCGAGGTACCTTCATTCCGGAGGGGAGTCGTCCGTGCTTCTCTTGAGCAATTCGATTCCGGACTATCGCTTCTCCGTCGAGCACAGCCACAGCGGTTCGCTTTTTGGATCGGTCACGGGATCGCTGTTTATTTCATATGATGAAGGCCATCGGTTCTATTTGGTGCCAGGAAGTGATCTCGATTCGGCCTATATTTTTGATTCGCTGACGGCGCTCAATGATTCTTTCTTTTTATTAGATCGAGCACCCTCGCAGATATCTAATACGATCTATGCGATTGGCGACGCGCAACAGATTTATCGAGTTCGTTATGCTTCGGACCATAAGAGTGTAACCCTTACCAAAAGCAACGACACAGGTCGATCTTGGTCTGCTATCCCTGAAAAGACATTCTCCCTAAATCCCATCACGCAACCGCTCGCCCTCGACGTT
>JBBSDW010000133.1:0-9115 GCA_038240295.1 Kapaibacterium sp. (SeqCode) | reverse complement strand
GTTGCGGTCGCGATCAATGGCCAGTTGCCGCTTGTCAAAAACGCCGAGCAGGGTGGATTCTTCACGAATCCTTTTATTGGGCGCTTGCAGTATCAGGCGGTCACGAACGGAGTCCAGTCACTTTCCGTGTTTCTGGAATCCGTTTCGGAAGATCGACCGCGCGACGGTCTTTATGGGTTCGGTTTATCACAAACGTTCGATGCCCACATTGTCGAGAGTGTGCACCTGACTTCGCTCGGTCTCGAAATGATCCGGACGCTCGTCGTAGCCGGCGACTTGAGGCTCGCAGCCGGTATCGATATCGGATTCGGACTTGGGCGTCCCTCGCTTACGGTCACCAGAAAGACCAACGATTCAACTTTCAGTCTGCAATCGCTAAGCACCTGGGACGGCCTTCTCGGTGCGGCACTCGTTCGTGCGCGTTACACGATCGCGCATACCAATAATTGGGACATCGGATTAATGCTTACTGGAAGATATTGGACGTTCATTACAATGGGGCCGTTGTCGGACGCAGCAGATGTCTATAACGGCCCGGCATTTCGAAGCGTCCACGAGTTTGGTTATCTCTTCGGACTCTCTGTCGGATTTTAGGCTGCCTCGGCCGCGACCAGAACGCTGCACTTTTTGGCGGCTTCGTTGAAATAGGCGCACTCGTTGCAGTGGGAGAGATTGCGATCGATGAGCGTTAGTTCGGTCACCCGCTCAAGATCTCGCGCCTTTCGGATCATTTGCGTCAGCGTTTGCTCGATTCCCGAAAAGCTTGCACGATCGAAGCTGTAACGTTCTGTCGTCCCGAAGCGAGTATAAAACAGTGTCGCGTGGATCTGCTCCTTTTTAGGAAAAAGAAGGCTAACAAGGTAGGCATAAAACTTTACCTGAAAGGCGTATCTCGCTTGCTTTGCGGGGTTTTGTTCGCCGGTCGTTTGATCGGTCTTGTAATCGAGGATCTGAATTTCGCCGTCCGCCGAAACAAACAACCGATCGATGATCCCACGTAGGAGATCGGTCGAGCTTAACGAAGTTTGCACCATGTATTCGGTGTGCGACCTCGAAGCCCCGCTCACCAATGTATGGATCTCATGCCCGATGAAATGCTCGAGATCTTCTTGGGCCCGTTCGCGGTATTGCGTTTCTTCCGTTTGCCTAATGCCAAGCGAACCTGCGATCCGAATGAAGTGATGCTCGAAGGCGCGCATGTCGAGTTTGTTGCCGGATGCAAGTTGATCGACGCGTTCGAGCAGCTTATGGATCAATTGCCCAACGAGCGCACCGTGAACTTTGCCGTCGGATTCCGCCGGTCCGCCATGCACTGTTTCTGCAAGTTCCGATGGCTCCATATCGTATGCAAGCCTCGCCTCCTCCGGCAAGCCGAGAATGTATCGCAAGTAATATTTTGTCGGACACTCTTCAAAGGTAAGCAACTGACTCGGACTGAAACGTCCAAGACCGACGGCAGGCTCATACCGCTCGAGCTGAAACTTCGGAAGCACTTGCTCGGAATCATCATTGCCGGTTAGCTCATTCGCCGATGTTATCGGATGCCGCATAATCGGGATGTCGAGTGTGATCTCCGCACTCACGCTGCGCTCGCGCTCGGCATCGTATCGCTGAATGGATTCCTGTATTTGATAGCCGTCGCTTCCGATGTTCAGAAGCCTTTGCCTAGTTGTCGGGTCAAAGTGTTCAAGCGCACTTTTTTTCGGAATAGCACCACCCGCTAATTTGGCGCTCAAGAAAAGATGATCGCGCGCGCGGGTGCAGGCAACATACAGCACACGCTGCTCTTCCTGCACGCCAGCTTCTTCACGTTCCTGGCAAAGCAGCGTTGTGATGAGCGGCCGTTCCGCTTCTTTACTATTGGCACGAATGCCCTTGGTTGGGTGGATCATGACGCCCCGCTGCCCGCCAGATTTTTCCGCAAGCCTCGGCACGAATACGATCGGGAATTCAAGCCCTTTCGCACCATGTACCGTCATGATCTTCACGGAATTCTCATCGCTGACCGATGCCTGAGATTCACGGTCGTTGCGGTTGATCTTATCGGTCAGTCGGGATACGGTGTCATAGAGCGTCGAAAATCCTCGCGAATCGAATGTGCGTACAAGACCGATCAGTTTGTGCACGTTGGCGGCGCGCTGCGCACCGTTGGGCATCGAACGATAGGTACCCGCAACAGCCGATTCATTCAGGATCTTTTCGAGAATGCTGCTGGCGGGAAGTCGGCCAGCGAGTGCAAGATTCTCGCGAAGCTGCTCAACTGCATGCAGTAGTGCCTCGCTCGCAAGTTCGGGACGCGAACATGCCTCCTGCAACCTCAGCCAAAGTGTCGAAGCAGTGCTCGAGCGATTCTCCTCGAAGTTAAGATAGAGCCGAAAAAAGAACGTGTCGCTGAGTGCGAAGATCGGCGAACGCAAAATTCCGAAAAGCGCCACATCGTCGTTCGGACGAACGAGGAAATTCAAATACGAAACAAGATCGATCACTTCCTGCTGATCGAAATACCCTACGCCGCGAGCAACACTGTATGGGATCTTGTAATGAACGAACGCCCGTTCGAGATCGGGAAGCGACTTACGCGTACGTGGCAGCACGACGATGTCGCGGTACGTGGGCTGCCTCGATTCGGCCGGAGTTGCACGATCGACTTGATAACTGTCAGGATCGATCGTTATGATCTCGCGAATCTTCGAAGCAATAAGTGCATATTCGGGATCGAGATATTGGCCGCCCGACTCTTCGTCTGTATCATCCGTCTCGTCTTCGTCATCCGAATGATCAGGCACGGTACCATCTTTGGGTTCCCAATGAATGAGCCAGCCGACCGAGCCTCGTGCGGCAGGTGTGCGAGCGGCGATGAGTTCAGCGTAACCCTCTGGCGCACGCTCGCTCGCAGCCTCCGAAAAAATAAACCGAAAGGCGATGTTTACGAATGCGAGCGGTGCATCGGCCATTCGAAAACTTTCGGCAAGCGTGATCACACCTTGCTCTTCGTCATGTGTCAGGCCGTAGGATTCCATGGTAGCCATTGGGCTCAGCTCCTGAGCCCGAATGCATTCGACTGCATGCTCGAACGTTTTTAAATCGGCGTTGCGGAAGGAGTAGATCGACTGTTTCGGATCTCCGACGATCGAGAGTTTCGTTTCGGGCGAAAAATTTCTCGTTAGTGCCTGCGCGATCTGAAACTGAGTCGGGTCGGTATCCTGGTATTCATCGATCAGGATATAAGGAAACGCAACAGCAAGCTCATCGGCCAATTCCGATTTCTGTACGAGCTTTTTGAGATACTCGATCTGATCGTCGAAATCGAGAACACTGTATTTGATCTTGATCTCGATATACGCCTGTGCAAAAAGGCTGTAGAGCCTGAGGATCGGTCGCAACATTGCGAGATAAGCCAGATGCGTCCTTTTGAATTGCTCTTCGTCGCCAAATTCTTTGAGCAGCTTTGAGTAGCGTGATTGCGTCGAGGCAATTTCATCGCTTAACTTACATGCTTCCTGCGAGCGATCCTTCGTTTTTATTAACTTGTCTCGAATAGCTCCGCATCCATCCTTGGTCATCGCAGCCTTAAGGATCCTCTCATAAGATGGCAAAGTTTGGAGAAGATCGAAATTGGGCTGATATGTGGATAGCGCATCTTTCAGGTTCTCGTACCCAGCCCCACGAACGTTGGATAGCTCAAGCACCCGAAAGAGTCGAGGCATCTGCGCATCGACCATCGTCTGGAAGAACGCTGCAACTTCCGTTTTCCAATGAAAGAGGATCGTCGCGTCGTCGTTCTCCTCGAAATATTTCAGGAGATCCTTGCTTTGTGCCCGAGCAGCGAGGAGTGCATTCATGATGTTCGCCATCTCGCTGCGGCCGATCTGCCGAAAGACCTGAAGCAACGGGTCGTGGGCCGCATCCATCTCGTAGGCGCGCGCCAGTTCTGTTTCGAATACTCGCTGCATCGTCTCTTCGACCACAAGATCTTTGTCGCTTTCGACGAGTGTCCCAAACGTTGCATCGACATGCGCCTCGACGGGATAGGCGCGAAGCAGACGTGCTGCGAAAGAATGGATCGTAGAAATATATGCGCCGGTCAGTCCGTTCCGGATCGTTGTGAGCCGCTCGAGCCGGTTGAGATCGCCCACATTTTCGGTTTCTATAATGCGGGCGTCGACTTCCGCAGTGATGCGCGATTTTAACTCCGCTGCAGCCAAATCGGTGAAGGTGATCGCAATGATATTTCGCGGCGTGAGCTTCGGATGATCTTCGAGGATCTTTAAATACCGATGAACGAGCACGCGCGTTTTCCCGGAGCCGGCGTTCGCGATGATCGCCAGATGCCTTGTGTCATCGAGTGCTTTTGTTTGAGAAGGCGTTAGGGTGATCGGCATGTGTTATCCCTCTCTCAATCGTGCTTCGAGTTCGAGCATCTCGATTCCCATTTCGGACATATCATCTGCAGAGAGTCCGGCATGTGCAAGTTCAAAATAGACGGTATCCTCGGCAAGGATATGCTGCAAAAGATTGTCAATGATCCTTATGCCGGTGATGATGATCCGTTCGATCGTGCGGTGCATGGGCAGGTGATCCTCCTCGTAGAGCGAGATCGAAAGCGAAAAATCGTCAAAATATTGTCGGAGATATTCGTGATCGTAGTTGAGGAACAGAAATTTCACGCGGCCCTGCGGCACCAGCTTTTCGAGACGCGGAAAAAAGATCTCTTCTTCTTTGACCAGATGGACGTTCAAATGCTCGCGGATCGTCTCGCGGCATTTGAGGAGCAGTGCATATTCCTTTGCAGTGATCGAAGCAAGATATCCTTCGCCCTTCCAGTGATCGATCAATGTTTGCAACTCGTCGCACATGCCTCGAAACGCGTCATGCTCCGCCAGCAATTGCTCGATCGGATTTTGAGCGATTGCGCGAGTAGCTTCTGGGGTTGTTTCGACGGGAACAGCTGCAGAACGTGGCATGGACGGATGTTCGTTACGCTCAAGAACAAGTGAGGCTTCCGTTGTGGTTCAAATTGACCATGGGAAGTTAAGCGTTGCCAGAGTTGTTCATTGGAAATGCCCGAAGGAAAAACAACTCATCCAACAACGCATCCAACAGATCTGCGAGAGCTACTCGGCATTCGCTTCATGCCGCGCTTGAACATTGACAAGTTCATAAGCGACGCCGAGTATCGAGAGCGCACGCGAGAATGCATCACAAAAGGACGAGTCCTCGGGTTTTGCATCTTTGGCGGAACAGCGAGCACCGTGCGCGAAACGGTCACCGAACTTCAAACACTTTCCAATGATGTGCTCGGTCGCTCGCAATTTTTTAGCGCCGATTGCGAGTGGGGCTTGCCAATGCGGCTGCGGGAAGGCGGAACAGAGTTTCCAGATGCAATGGCGATCGCGCAAGCGGGGGACCTCGCGCTTGCAGAAAAAATTGGTCAAGCGATCGGCAGCGAAATGCACGAACTCGGAATTCTCTGGAATTTCGCGCCAGTATGCGACGTGAATTCCAATCCAAAAAATCCGATCATTAATACCAGATCCTATTCGAGCGACCCAACAGTTGCCGGAGATTTTGCGGCGGCAACCATTCGCGGATTACGAACGTCGGGCGTCGCATCGACGGCCAAGCACTTTCCCGGACATGGAGACACTTCCGTCGATTCGCATCGCGAACTTCCGCAGATCAATCTCACCTACGAGGGTTTCAAGAATAGAGAGTTAAAACCATTCGCGCGCGCAATCGAGGAGCAAGTCGATTCGGTCATGCTCGGGCATATTTCTGTGCCGCAGCTCGCATCGCATTTTGGTGCGTCCGACAAAGAGAAATCCAATCCTGCCACGATCTCCCGCGCCATCGTGCAGGGCTTGTTACGCGAGGCGATGCATTTTAACGCCGTCGTTGTCACCGACGCAATGGAGATGCACGCGATCACAAAACATTACGGCGACAAAGAGGCGGCGCTGCTGGCCATAAAATCTGGCGTCGATGTGATTTTGATGCCGCTCGACACTTTGGCGGCGCTCGAACATGCAGTGCAGGCCGCCGATGCGCTCTCGACCAAAGAACTGCAGCGTAGTCACGAGCGCATTCTCAGGATGGTTACTTCAGCTTCTGCAACGCTCGATACGAGCACGAAAGCCGAACACGAAGAATTGGCTCGGAGCGTCGCGGCGCGCGGGATCGAAGTCAGCGGCGATCTCAGCGTATTTTCGGAGTCACCATTTCTTATCATTGCCGATGACAGGCCGCAGGCTCGCGAGCGAGGTGAAGAGTTGCAACAAGAACTTGAGCGAAGCGGACGCTCTGTTGCTGGAATTCTGCTGCCATCCGAAGTTGGAAATGCCGCATTGCCGGATGCTTATGTTCTGACAACGCTACATCGCGCTCGGGGCTATCTTGGAGGCATCGATACAGCTGTAACCATGCCGCAAGCTATACGTACTCTTGCAGAGAGGTCGCTGAAGGAAGGGAAGAGGATGCGAGGATTTTTTATGATCGGCAGCCCTTATCTGGACATGGAACTTGGCGAGATTAGGCCGCAGGCGGTCGTTAGGACTTTCAGCGAATCTCGCTACTCGGTTTTGGAAGCTGTGGAGTTATTAAAAAGCGCACGCAAACGATGATCGGAAAAAATAGATGGGCCCGTCTTCTCGCAACAATGCTTGTTGTCACAGTGGTTGGTCTTACGCTGACAAGTTGCGAGTCAACTCAGCAAACGAAGCGGACTTCGACTGCCACTTCAGCTACTGAAAATCAAAGCGCGGAGCCAGCACGCGTGGAGAAATTTTATTTTGTCTTTAGCTCGAGCGGATTTTCGGATCGTCCATCCGATGCGTTCAGAGTCGATACCAACCATTCGATGGATTTCGAGACGCGCTCAAAAGGGGCTGATGGCGCGTGGCATTCGCTGAAAGGAATGGCCATTCTCGAACCGAGTGATTATGACACATTCGCAAAGCTGATCTCTGACGGGAAACTTCTCGACATCGATCCAACCGATCTCATGGCGAGTTGTGCTTCCGGCGAAGCGTACACGCTCACGTTCGGCTCAACACTGCGCCCAAAGCCTACGCATGTCGACTACACAGCCTGCACGATCGACTATAATTTACTTGTCAAACCGCAGCGAGCGAATTTCGTGGCGCTGGCGCATTGGTTCGATGCGATGCGCGCCAAATATCGGCCAGCACAGGAGCAGTAATGAGCAAACCCCCGCATGTGCAGGGGTTTGCCATTTTCGAGCGCTTATTTTGTGTTGGTCTACTTCGTAGTCGTGCCCGAGGAATGCCGTGCCATGCCCGGCGTATGCTTCACGGTCTGATGAGCACCCATCGTATGATGCTTTTTGTGATGTTTATGATGCTTGTAATGCCGTGCAAATGCATCTGTGCTGATCATGCTGCCGGCAGCAACGAACATCGCTGCAACGGTTGCGAGTGTAAGAAATTTTTTCATAGTCATCTTTCGATTTTGGTGGAAATACAAGCGTACACGTATATGAATACTTGCAGTCCTTGGCTTCAATATCGGTGCCACTGCCCTCATGCAACATTGCGAAGAGTCGCGGTGTTTGAAACTCCGCATTCGCGTTCGGCCCCGATAGGGCTGTAAGCGTAACAAACATACAAACATCTGCCTCGATTATGCCGACAAAATCATTTCCTGCTTTCAAAAACGAAACCTACCGCGACTTCGGACTCCCGAAAGAACGCAAGCTCATGGAACAAGCGATTGAACAGGCGCGCGGAAAAATCGGCAAGAAGTATCCCTTACTGATCGGCGGTGAAGAAATTATAACCAATGATGGTATCTCATCTACCAATCCAGCGCATCCGAAGGAAGTGATCGGAGTATTCTCGAAGGGGACGACAGAACATGCCGAGAAGGCACTACAGATCGCAAGCGACACCTTCAAAACATGGAGCAAGGTCGATGCGAAGAAACGCGCCGACATGCTTTTTAAGGCGGCAAAGATCATGCGCAAACGCCGTTACGAGATCAACGCGTGGATGGTGCTCGAAGTAGGCAAGAACTACCTCGAAGCAGACGCCGACACGGCCGAAGCGATCGACTTCCTCGAATTTTATGCCCGCGATATGTATCGCCTTGCAGGGCCTCAGCCTGTTGTAAAGAATGCAGGCGAGTCGGGTTATCTCGAATACATCCCGCTCGGTGTTGGGCTCGTTGTGCCGCCCTGGAATTTTCCATTTGCGATTCTCGCCGGAACAGCGAGCGCGGCGATCGTCGCCGGCAATACAATCATACTGAAGCCATCGAGCGACTCGCCGATGATGGGTTGGCTCTTCGCTGACATCATGAAGCAGGCCGGTGTACCGGCGGGTGTGATCAACTTTCTGACTGCACCAGGCGGTGAAGTCGGCGATTATATTGTGAAGTCACCAGTGACGCGCTTCATCAGCTTCACCGGTTCGAAGGAGATCGGACTTCGCATTACGGAGTTCGCGGCGAAGCATCAGCCTGGGCAGAAGTGGATCAAGCGTGTCGTCGCAGAGATGGGTGGCAAGGATGCGATCGTTGTTGCGGCAGATGCCGATCTCGATTCTGCCGCAGATGGCATCGTCGCAAGCGCGTTCGGATTCCAGGGACAGAAATGTTCGGCATGCTCGCGTGCGATCATTGACCGTAAAGTGTATCCGCAGATGCTCCAGAAGATCGTCGAGCGCACCGCTGCGCTTCAAGTTGGCGATCCAGCATTCAACGGAAGGATCGGCCCCGTCGTGAGCGAGCGCGCCTACAAGAAAATTCTCGAATACATCGAGATCGGCAAACAGGAAGGGGAGTTGCTGACCGGTGGACTCGCCGCCAATGAGGAGGGCTACTACATTCTTCCAACCGTCATCGCTGGCATCAAACCCGATGCGCGTCTTGCACAGGAGGAGATATTCGGACCGGTGCTCGCAGTGATCCCGGCCGATAACTTCGATGATGCGCTTGAGATCGCAAACAATACAGAGTTCGGACTTACCGGCGGCCTCTATTCGCAGAGTCAGAAAAATCTCGATCGTGCAGCGAAGGAATTTCACGTGGGCAATCTTTACCTCAATCGCAAATGCACCGGCGCGCTCGTCGGTGTTCATCCGTTTGGCGGTTTCAACAT
>JBBSDW010000132.1:0-9155 GCA_038240295.1 Kapaibacterium sp. (SeqCode) | reverse complement strand
TGAACGGAAGAGGCCGTTGACGTTTGCAGTAACGTGATCCTCATCGGTCTGCACATAAAGGATCTCACCGGAGCCCGCGATATGTCCTGTCGTTCGACTGGGCATCGGTGGGGCGCTGGTCCAGGTAACGCCGTAATCCGCGGAGCGGCGGCAATAACTTGTGGCGACATCTTTAGCGTTGTTTGGGTCGCGCTCAGGTGCGGTATAAAAAATTGGTGTCCCTTTAACCGCATAGACGCTCCAGCATTCATCTGTGATCGCTGGCGAGATCGGATTCCATGATTGCCCGCCATCGGCACTTCGAAGCCATGGTGTCGCTTCAAAACCTGTTACAACTCCATAGGTGTCATCGACGAAGTCTATTCCATTCGTGAGTTTGAGCGATGGTGTGATCGTGAATGTTTTTCCACCATTGGTAGAGATCTGTCCGGAAAGTCCGACGATCGTTTCTCTGCTTGTTGCGACAACTGCCCGCGACGTTTGATACACGCAGCTGGCCGATCCAATCACGGCCAACGTGTTCCAGGTGAGTCCACCGTCCGTCGTTCGCCACAATTCTGGAGAAGAATTTCCTTTCACATCCTGCGGCTCTTCGATCGATGCCCACCCATTGAGCGTGTCGCTCATAAAGATCTGCGTGATGTCGCCAGAAAATCCTGAGGGGAAGCTCGTTGCGATCCAACTTGCACCTGCGTCGACAGTTCGGTAAATCCCGACGTCGCCGGTGATCCCTACGAATCCTTTTTGTTCATTGAAGAAGAACGCGCATCGCACTCCTCGCCGAAAGGGTCGCACCAATAATGGCTGCCAGCCAGCGCGAACGGGTAGCACAGGAAATACTGCTGCCAGCAGCAGGACTGCGAGAAGGATCTGTCGGAGGCGTTGAACTGAGCGATCCATATCGATAACGTTACACAATCCGGATCAAGGCAAATCCGTGTGGGCAAATACTACCATAGAACAAGACACATTTGCAGGCAGTATCACAACATGCAAAGGCTGATCAAGCGACAGCCCTTCCAGAGCACACGTTCTGTGCTTAAAGGACACGGTTGGTTTAGGGAAGGTTCTTTTGAACGCCAGATAAAAAGATCAGAGCGCTCTATTTGCTTTTTATTCGCTTGAGCGTTTGGATCGCTTCACCCGGAATTGATAACCGCAAAAAGTAGGAGCCTGCTGCAAGTTCGCTAAGTTCGATGGGTATCTCGGACCTCCCTGCCTTAAAATGACCACGTACATCCTTCACAATCCGGCCCAATACATCCACTATGTTATACCGTACTTCTACCGAAGCAGGCAGGGTCAACGAGAACATGGTTCTTTGCTCAAACGGATTAACCAGGATCAAAGTTGTCACATTAAACTTTCCCCCATCGATGACTCCAGATGTAACCGAAGCCCTGAAAATACCGCCGCCATTCTTCGTGCCCGCATAGACATCTCCGTGACCATCGGAGGCAAAACATGTTACATAACCTGAGATGTAGTTCGAGGAAGTTCTCCACGTCGCCCCTTGTCGTTGCTGATCCTTGGGATGTACGTGACGGCTCCAGCTGAAATAACGATGTTTGAATCCGCGATCACGAGGAGAACCGTAGCAGTCGAATCCACGATGGCCCAGCTATCGCCGCGATCGAGTGATCGGAAAATCCCAAAGGCGGTCACCGCGAGAAGCGCTCCATTTTTTGTCGTGGCAAGCGCCTGGATGGTTGTCGGCAGCGGCCGCACGTGAATTTTCGACCAGCCATTTCCATCTTCGAATCGGTAGATCGAGCTATCCGCAGCAACGATAACATCCCCGCTCGAATCTATTGCAACCGACCGCACCTGCGAATGGATGGCCGCAGGTGCCAACCGTTGCCACGTCGTGCCCGAGTCCAGCGACACTGCGGTAGAGTCGCGCACTGTCGTAGGTGAATTCGAAGATCGCTCCGGTTGGGACCAACGCCAAAAATAGCTACCGCCGAATCGGCTAGTTGAGGAGGATTGAGATGGCTCCAATGATTTCCACCGTCACTCGAGCGAAAAAGACCGCCATGAACGTTTCTCAAGGACTGTGTTGACACATAAATACCGGCACCCGCTACTTCAAGTTGATGCCCGAGGCTGAAAGCTGGCAGAACTGACAATATGTCCCAGCTGGAACCGCCCGATCTTCCTCTTTCATCGTCGTCGGCACCGAGTATATAACATGTGTCGTCGGGACTGCAGCCGAACATGCTAAGGCCGCACGAGCAGTCCCGAGCGGGATTACCGCGTGATCACCATCGATCCGGAAACGGTGTGACCGAGCGCGGTCAATGCGTAAAAGTACTTGCCGGTTGCGAGTCCGGTGACCTGAATCGTCCGTGCATAGCTGCCTTTTGGCAGATACTCGTTGACGAGCACGCGCTGTTCGCGTCCGAGTTCATCATAGACCGCAAGGCGAACCGGGCCTTCTTTTGCGACGGAGAAGCTGATGCTTGCGCTTCCAGACTGTGTGACAGGATTCGGATAAAGATTGCCAAGCGAGACGTCGGATGTCGGCTGAACTGCAACAGGCGATACCCCCTGGATGGTGAAGTCGATATTCGAAACATCGAGCTTATACGCTCCACGACCATAAGTGCCTGCAACAAGATACTTGCCCGAGCCGCGAACCTGGAGCGACATCACCTTGACCAACGGCATTCCATTCGTGAGCGGTACCCAATGAAAGCCTTGATCGTTCGAAGCAAGAACTCCAGAGACCGTACCGAGATAGATCGTCGATCCATCGGGTGAAACCGCGATCGAAAGTGCTGAAAGGTCAGGCAGGTTAACCGCATTCGCTGTCCACGTAAAACCGGTATCCTTGCTTACGTAAAAATGCGGGTTACCGTAGCCGCCGACGGCAGCATAAACACGCGCCGCATTGTTCGGATCTGCAACCATCGCCGTTACTCCGCCTGTCAACGCCTTTGAACTCTTCTTCCACGCGCCACCTTCGTAAGTGCAATAGACAGTGCCATTCCTCGAAGCTGCATAGACCACCGAAGGATCGGCAGCAGGAACGAGCACCGTCTGCACACCGCCGCTGATCTGACCGGCACGAGAGATCGAATTGAAATCTCCGCCGCCATTACTCGAATACCATACACGGCTATTGCCGGCGATCGCGACAAAATCGGGATCGGATTCACACACCGAATAATTCATGTAGAACGGAGTGTTCTCCAGCAAAAGCGTATCGTTGCTGATAATATTGTGATCGCCGTTTGGCCCGATCATCCAGCTTGTTCCGCCGTCGTTCGATTTCTCCATCACTGCCTGCACGTAGGTCGAGTAGACTGTCGTCCCTGCATCGTTCTGCGAAATGTATGTCGACCCCCCGTCGCCGCCGAGCACCTGGCCAAATCCTGTTTGAGCAGCGTTCGTCTTGTTCACGCCGTTATCCTGCGCTCCACCGGCCACGAACGACATGTCGCTTGCAGCATCGACCCCGACAAATTGAAGCGTGGCAAGTCCGCGATTCATATCCTGAAGCCAGCTGTTACCGTTCGAAGGACTGTGGTAGACGCCTCCGTCCGACAACGTGTAAAGCGCATCCTTGCCGTAGGTAAGAACGTGAATATCGGCGTGGGTAAACTCCGAAGGTCCTCGCGAGCCCGTCCAATCCGTCTTTTGCGAAAATGTCTGACCGCCATTGATCGAGCGATAGATATCGAGGCCGCCAACAACAACATCGTTCGCATTGACCGGATTGACAGCGATCGCATTAGCGTACCAACCCTGTTGACCGAGCCAGTTGACGCTTTGATTCGCGACCGTCCAGGTCAGACCGCCATCTACGGAGGAAGCAAGCGCAGAGCTAATGCCCGACGTCGTATTAAGGCTTCCGTAAACGCGTGTCGGATCATTTGTACCGATCGCCAGCGTGACGCGGCCGAATGATGGAAGGTTGGCGCCCACGGTTGTCCATGTTGCACCACCATCCACTGAGCGTCGAATACCGCCATTGAAGCCAGCGATGATCGTCTTCGTATCGTTCGCGTTCATCACGAGGCATGTCGTACCGCCGTGATTGAGCACTCGCTTCCAGGTTATTCCACCATCGATGCTTTTCGTGATGCCGTTCGATCCGGCATGATAGATCACAAGCGAATTCTGCCCTTGTCCATCCGGACTTTTTGGATCGATCAAAATCTGTAACGTGCGACTTCCAACGTCCGTAGTCGTTGCGATGAGTTTCCAGTTCAACCCACCATCGGTTGATTTGTACATCCCGATCCCGCCGAGCCCATCGGGAGCGTCAACGTCGCCCGTGCCCGCGTAGATCACGTTCGAATTTAGCGGGTCAACTGCTACCGCGCCCATCGCGCTCGTAGTCCAGCTGTCGCTGAGTGACGCCCAGCTCGAACCGTGATTGGTCGTTTTCCATAGGCCTCCTTCCGGCTCAGCAAGATAGATGATGTTGGCATTGTTCGGATCGAATGCGATCCCTGTTGGCCGGCCGCTGACTCTCGCATCCTGAGACCCTCCGACAGGCTCCCATGCTGCCGTACTCGTCTGCTTGAACGCAGCGCTGCGATCCATTTGCTGAAATTCGGCAACGGCCTGCGTATGCGCCAATTCGATATCTGGAGCCGAGCCGTTTTTGAATAATTGATCGAACCACGCTTGACGCAATCCGGCTTTATTCTCTTCGAATTCTTCCGACGCCGGCTTAAGATCGTGTTTCGTTTGCGCCAGAACGATCCCATTAAGGGCGAGCGCGCTTACGATAATGAACGAACCGATAATTTTAAGATTTTGCATGGTATTCTTTAAGACGGAATAAGCTCGGCTGGGCGAAAACGCGGCTGAATAAAGAATCCTTCATTCAGCGGATGTGGAACACTTGGGCATTAACAGAGATTCTCTCTAAAACAGGATGCTTGCCGTCCATTATGGACAGAAGCACAAAATCCTTTCATGGTTAAGTAAGAACGCTCTGAGAGGGCCTCGGTTACACGTAAATTTGTAGATAATAGTTAACACCATCTACGAATTAAGCTCAATTACGCCAATCTAATGCCAGCGATCGGTTCCGTACTCGACTCCGAAGTCTTAAACTACCAGACACAATTAGACCTCTTCCGGACACAATGGCGCAAATTAGAGGCTCTGGCCACGACCGTTAAACTCGGGGGCGGCACCAAAAACATCGCAAAACAGCACGAAAAAAAGAAACTTACAGCTCGCGAGCGAATCGAACTTCTGATAGACAAAGAGTCGACATTCCTTGAAGTCGGCCTCTTCGCTGCCCATGAAATGTATCTGGACGAAGGCGGTGCCCCAAGCGCAGGGGTTGTCACGGGGATTGCCAGGGTTTCTGGAAAACTATGCATGATCGTCGCCAATGACGCGACGGTCAAAGCGGGCGCATGGTTTCCGATGACGGCCAAAAAAAACCTCAGAGCCCAGGAGATCTCGATCGAGAATCATCTCCCTATCATCTATCTCGTCGATAGCGCCGGGGTTTATTTACCGATGCAGGACGAGATTTTTGCGGACAAAGAACACTTCGGCCGAATGTTTCGCAACAACGCTGTCATGTCTTCAATGGGGATCGTGCAGATCGCTGCGATCATGGGGCCATGCGTTGCCGGCGGTGCGTACTTGCCGATCATGTCGGACGAAGCGCTTATCGTCGAAGGTTCTGGCCACGTATTCCTTGCCGGCAGTGCACTTGTCGAAGCTGCGATCGGCGAAAAAATTGACAATGACTCGCTCGGCGGTGCGAAAGTCCATTGTGAAATTTCGGGCGTGACCGACTACAAAATGAAGAACGACGAGGAGTGCATCGAGACGGTGCGCTCGATCGTTTCGAAGATCGGCAAAGGAACGTATAATCATTTCGACCGGATCGCACCCGCCGAACCACGATTCCCTGCCGACGATCTGCTTGCCATTATTCCGAACGATCGAACAAAACAATACGACACCTATCAGCTCTTAGCCCGTCTGGTCGATAATAGCGAGATCGACGAATACAAAGCCGACTACGGCAAAACGATCGTGACAGCCTACGCTCGCATCGATGGATGGGCTGTCGGGATTGTTGCAAACCAACGGAGCGTCGTAAAGAATGGCAAAGGAGAAATGCAGGTCGGCGGTGTGATCTATTCGGATTCCGCAGATAAGGCCGCGCGGTTCATCATGAATTGCAATCAGAAGCAGATCCCGCTCGTCTTCCTTCAGGATGTGACGGGCTTCATGGTCGGCAGCAGGTCGGAGCAAGGCGGGATCATCAAGGATGGTGCGAAGATGGTCAATGCCGTCGCGAATTCGGTCGTGCCAAAATTTACGTTTATCATCGGGAATTCCTACGGCGCAGGTAACTATGCGATGTGCGGGAAAGCCTATGATCCAAGACTGATCTACGCATGGCCAACGGCATCCCTTGCGGTAATGGGCGGTGCGCAGGCCTCGAAGACACTTCTCTCGATCAAGGTTGCAAGTCTAAAAAAGACTGGTGAAGTCATCACCGAATCGAAGCAGAAAGAAATGCTCGCAGAGATCCAGGCGAGATACGATTCACAAACCGGACCACTCTACGCAGCAGCGAGGCTATGGACCGATGGCATTATCGACCCACGAGAAACTCGGCGCATCATCTCAACCGGAATTGAAATGGCGAGCCACAATCCGAGCGTACCCAAATTCAATCCCGGTGTTATTCAAACGTAGCCTAACCTCGCAGGAGCGGCTCGAGGGTAACATTTAGAATGAAGAGACCGGTGATCGCTCACCGGTCTCTTTTTTTTTCTACTTGTCAAAAGATGTTGTCGGCTCGATCCACTTTATCGAAGTGCATCCTGGCCGCCTGCGACCGTCGGATTGGTTTCGACGATGATGAACTGTGGGGCGCTGGAGTTCGTGGTGCCTCGCACACCTACGAAAACAACTTCGTAGATCTTCCCATCTTTTGGGGTGAACGTCACCGTAAAATTCTCAGGATTCGGGAATGTCGGTACTTTTTTCGGAAGCGTTGCGACGATCGTCACGGGTGTGCCCGATGGCAGGACGATCTTATTATCGTAGGTCGATGGTTTCTTTCCGCTTGTTGGAACGCCAAAGGAAACATCCTGCACGCCATTGACCGTCATCGAGGCGTAGGATGCAGTTGGTCCGGCGACGACCGAAGCGAGTGCATTGACAAGAACAATGTTCGATTGGCCAGGCACTGCGTTGTCGGGAATCGGGACTGCAACTTCACCAACGCTTGTCGAATCAGCTGCCTTCGAAAGGAGCGGCGGCACATCGAAAGCGATGAACGAGGTCGGCATGTCCGACTTGATATCGAGGCGGGCACCAGCTTTATAGTCGAAAAGCAATTGTCCACGAGCGCCGGCTGGGACGTTATCGGTCTGATAGCCTTTGATATCGACAGCCGCAGTTAGCGGGATCGATGTGAACTGCGTTACATGAACAAGTTGACTGCCATCCATATATGTCGGCACAAAGAACGAGAGCGCTGGCGCCACATCGAACTGGTTCATGCCGGGGAAGGTGATGTTACCGTCATTGTTGACGACGATCCCAAGCTGCGAATAGGTGCGCTGCTTGGTCGGGTCGGCGTTCGGCGGCGGTACGTAGGCGTTGATAAAGTTAAAGCGAAGCGATTGCGGGATCGTTGGCGACGTCTGGTCGTTGCCAATGCCGTTGTCGTCAAAAATGCGGAGACGAATTGAATCAAGTGCATCTCCGGCTGTGCTGGCGGCATTCTTCCCTACTTTCGAAAGATCGGCAGCAAAGACGATCGTATGGTAGCTGCCTGGATCGAACGACTGACCGGCGATTCGGGTCACAACGCTATCTTTACCGTTGGGATCGGTCAGGAAAAACGTGTAGGTCGTATCGGTCTTGAAAGGAATCGCCTGATAATCGTTATGTGTGCGAAATTTCTGCGGGGTAGCCGTGATGGGATTGCCATTCAGATTATCGCCGACCTTGATATTCAGTCCGAGCGGATACTGCGCATCGCCATCGTACGCATTCAGAAAACGCACGTAGACCTTGTCGGTCGCGGGTGTGCCGCTGCCACCATTATTGATGTCCTGATAGATATCGGTTGGATAGGTCGAGTTGCCGACGTTGTGGTAAACCGCTACGGTCCACTTTTCCGTCGGCTTGATCGTCACATCGGCATGCGCGATCTCCGTCTGACGGTTATTGACTGGATGGATCGAAACATGATAAACCGTCCCGCCTGCGCTCGCAGGAAGATTGTTGATGTAAGGCGTCGTAAGGCCAAAGTTAAGGTTTTGAGCGACCGGAAGCGTATCCGTCGGCTGACCTGCACCCTGAATATAGACGTCAACAGGAGAAGTCTGGTCAGCGAAGTTGACAACACGGATCTGACCGAAATCGGACGGCGCCGGATCATCGATCTGCGATTTGCAACCCGTCAAAAACTGCGTTGCAGCGATTGCGACAACGATCAACAAACTCCCGAGGGAAAGTCGGCTCCTCATGCGCTTAATTTGATAGCGGTGATACAAAATTTCCGAACGCCCAGCAACAGCGTGGCACCTACAATAGTACCCGCACGTAGCGCTACCGCGGAGTGCTCCTACTAACAGTACACCCAACGCGGCGAAAAGTCGCGAGCTATGATCGCGCACAGGTGCATTTGGCGAGCCACAAATATACGCTGCCAGATCGTTATTAAAAAAATCCTTAAAGTCCCTCTCCCATTCGCCCGACGAATGGGAAAGGGTGTTCGGGCAAGGATGAAGGCTGAAATATGAAGGATGAATGGGATAAGTTAGGAAAACAGAGAGGCGACGGCCAAATAAACTGTTTTTCCACCCGAGCACAACAATCGGGCATGTCATCCAGAACGAGCTTTAGCGAAGTGAATAATCTCATGGAATATCGGGGGCAGAGCCGATTGAGCAAAGCGAATAGGATTCTTCTCGTTGCGAGCATTCCATGAGATCCTTCACTCCGCATTCATCGCTGGTGCGATAAATACTCCGTTCAGGATGACATGCTTTGAGAGTCTTGACCTGACGAGAAAGTTTTTAGACCCTGTCATCCTGAACGAGCTTTAGCGAAGTGAAGGATCTCATGGAATGCACGGGGTCAAACCCAACAGTGTACTTGGGCTCCCCTCATCCCCATGGTCGGGCAAGTTTGAAGTTTGAATT
>JBBSDW010000131.1:0-9312 GCA_038240295.1 Kapaibacterium sp. (SeqCode) | reverse complement strand
GTTTCGAGTGCGGATGCGATCTCGGGAATGTGCTGATGATTGCCAACTTTATAAGCCTTCACCGAATCATTTACTTCGCTGAATGAAAGATCGAGCGAAGACTTGCGTCCAGCACCTGAAACTCCGGAGAGCGAGTTGATCGTGATGTTACTGAAGGCGATCAGTCCTTCTTTGAGAAGCGGTGCAAGAGGGAGGATCGCCGACGTTGGATAGCATCCGGGATTCGCGATGAGCTGCGCGCTCCTGATGGCCTCCGCATTCCATTCCGGAAGTCCGAATACTGCCTCTTTTAGCAGCGTCTCTGCTGAGTGCTCGCTGTGATAGTAGGACGCGTATGCTTCTATGTCCTGCAACCGAAAATCCCCGCCAAGATCGATCACCTTTTTGCCTTGCGCAATAAGCGTCGGCGCAATGTTCATTGCCTCGCCAGATGGTAATGCAAGAAAGACCACATCGGATTTCTCCGCAAGCTCGGGAGCATACTTCGCGAACACCTGATCCTTCGCTCCGTTGAACCAAGGGTAATGCGAACGGATGCTCGCCCCCGCCGATTGATTCGCGAACAACTGATCCAAGTGGACATGCGGGTGCCGAGAGAGGATCTTGATCAACTCTCCACCTGAATATCCCGATGCCCCAAAAATGCTTGCGCGAATCACGTTTGTATGTTTATGCAGAAAAGTGTATAATCATGCAGGATGTTAAACCGCAAAGAACGGGCCATAATTCCCTCTACGAATCGAGTGGGTCGAAGTCCCCCTGACCGATCATCGATGCAATTAGCGAGACTTCGATGCTGCCTCACCACAGTCGGGACGTCCGTCTGGTGGGGCCATGTTGAATGCCCGATTGCGCATGAGAACTAAACAAGATTCTTCGCCGGGCTCAGAATGACCGCTTAAAAGTGTATCGCTGGAAATAATCGGTTACGCGTTTTCGAGATTCGAAGTCGGGTTGAAACCCGACCTACATTTCGTAGCTTTTTCGCACCATAACTATTCCCAGGTGAGCGTAGCGGTGACTGCTTCGAGGGCTTCCAGGAAGAGACCTAGTTCATTTTTATCTGCGATGAGCGGAGGCAAAAGTCGCAAGATTGTTTCGTGCGTTACGTTCGTGATATAACCGCGCTCAAGCAGCGCGGCATGGACAGGCTTCGCATTGTTCAAATAACTCACGCCGAGCATGAAGCCTCGTCCGAGAATTTTATAGATCTTTCCTGGGTGGCGATAACAGATCTTCTCGAGCTCGCCTTTGAACCACTCGCCTTTGGCCGCGACTTCATGCATCAAGCCGTCTTCGAGTTGGTCGAGCACTACCGAGCCCGCAACGCATGCGAGGGCATTACCCCCGAAAGTTGTGCCATGGACTCCAGCGCGAAGTGCCTCGGCGATAGCTTCAGAAGTCAGAATTGCTCCAAGCGGGAGTCCGCCGCCGATCGCCTTTGCACAAACAACGATATCGGGTTTGAGGCTCGTATGTTCGTAAGCCAAAAATTTTCCGGTACGGCCGATGCCCGACTGTATCTCATCCGCGATGATCAAGAATCCATACTTTTCGCGCAACTGCGTGAGCAGCGAAAGGATGTTTTCCGGAATCGTGACTATACCGCCTTCACCCTGAATGACTTCAAGGATCACAGCTGCGGTATTGACAGTAAGATGACGCTCGATCGCTTCCTCGGTAAGTTCGCCGACGGCGCTCGAGCCTTCGAGAAATGGGCCATAGCCCATCCGGTACTTCTCTTTGTCCATGACCGAGAGAGCACCATAAGTGCGGCCATGGAAGCTGTTAGGAAGTCCGACAAGTTCGGTCTTCGTCGCGCTCGAAACGTACTTGCGCGCAAGCTTCAGCGCACCTTCCACTGCTTCGGTACCCGAGTTCGTAAAAAAAATGCGCTCCCAACCCGACATCCGCTGCAGTTGCTCGGCAAGCCGAACTTGCGGCTCCTGATAATAAAGATTCGACAGATGCAAATATTTTCCAGCCTGCTCCCTGATTGCGTCGACGATGAGTGGGTGCGAATGACCCAGCGCATTAACGCCGAGGCCGGCGATCATGTCGACATAGCTTCCCTGATCGGTATGAATATGCATTCCCGAAGCATGGCTAACGACTCCGATCTTTAGGCGATCGTAGGTTGGAAAAAGCGATCGGGCTTCGCGTTGGATCGTCGTTGGTTCGGTCGCAGTCGCTGTCGTCATGGCTTCCTCGGAATTATGATGGGAATTGGTAACCGTCAAATCCCGGAAAAAATCCGAGCGCTTCTTCCGGCTGGCGTTGCTATCAGGCTTTAGTTAATCGAGTGTTCGATTGCTTGTGAATTCTTGGAGAAGCTTGAGCTAACCGCCTTCCAGTTGGTGTTGAAACCGATCTGATAGAGAAAGTAAAACGCGAAAAGCAGCAGCGCAATACCTGCGTACTTATTGATCTTGCTAAGTGTGCTTGGTTGAAAGCCGTGCTGCCGTTTGTCGATAAAGCGAATGAGGAAATAGAACCAGCCGGCGGTGCCCAGGCCTGCGCCGATCGCAAAAAAAGTGTTGATGACGACGCCCACCTGAAGCAATCCATATCCTCGCCAGAGTGCACTGACAAAGATCCATTCGGGTACCGCCGCTACATTGGAGGCATACATCACCACGCCGACGGCAAACGGTTGGAGCAGCCCTTTCTTTGCCGTAAGATGGAAGCGTTTGATCTCGGCTGCCGCGCGTGTCTCTGATCGTTCTTCACTCACCATGCTCACTGGCGGCGCAGCAGCGGTTTTCACCGTCTTAATACCGATAAAGATCAAGAGCACGAATCCGACCATCTGAAAGCAGAGATTAATGATCGGCGACGTCTCGAGGAATTGATGGATCTCGGCGGCGAATCCGCAATAGATCAGATCCATCAGTGCTCCGCCCAGCCCTGTAGCGAAGCCATACTTGAAGCCATACTTCAGCGTTCGGCTGATCGCCGAAGCGTTCAGCGGCCCGATCGGCATCGAAATGAGCCAGCCGGTGATAAAACCGATGATGATTGCGATGATCACTGTGATCTGTTTGGTTTAGATTCCAAGTGCAGTTCGGGTCCTCTGGAATTGATCGGCATGTCCGAGATCGTGCGAAGCCATGATCTCGAGGATCTTTTGTACATCGAGTTCGCCAAACTTCGGATGTTTCACTGTCCACTGAAGCTGCTCCGGACTCAGTCCGCGAACGATATCGAACGTACGCCTTCTCGCACTGACAAACGATTCTATCCCGGTGCTAAAGACCTGTACATTGTAATTGCCCGACTTCGCAAGTCGATCGGGCTCGATCGAATGAACTTCGATTGACTCTCGCTGCAGTAAGCCGATGCGTTTCTGCCAGAGTTCTTCAACGTCTACAAGGTGATAAATGATCTCGGTAGCGCTAAAGGCAACCGCGTCTGGCTTTTGGTGCGCAAAGCCTACTGGGAAATCGCGGGCAGTTGCAGTAACCTTTTGCATCGTTTCCTTAAGGCGTTCTAACTTAGCTTCGATGATCGTTCTATTCACAATCGGTGAATCACAATAAGAGTGCTACGGGTGCCAAACATTGCCATTCCTTGCATCGCTCCCAGCTGCGCAATCATCTTATTGTTTCCAGTCGTATTCGACGAAGTTGATTTCGGGGTTGGCGTGTGCAGAGAGAAACTGTGCGATCGAACCGGAGGCGAATGCACGAAGAAAGGCGCCGAGACTTCCCGAAGCTTTCGCAAATTCATCGGCATGCGTATGAAAGAGATCGGAGAGGTAAAGCGCAGGAGGCCGTTTGCCTACGCGATTCTTGGTTGAATCTGCAATGAAGTTTTGCACAGCGCGATCGAGTTGAATGCTTAGATTCTCGACCTTGTAGGTCTCGCTCAAAAGTTTGGGCGACGATCTTCCACCCATGAACAGTACAAAATATGCACGTGGCTCGCGAAACTGGCTTGCCATGATTCTCTCGATGTCATCGATCGAAAAGGTCTCTCCGCCAACGATCACGACGCTCGCAGTCCGCATTCCGCTCACGTCCATAAGTCCGTGCACAGGATGATTCAGCCGTAAGAGATCGAGCATCGCTGCGTTATGCGCATTGATCCAGAACGCGAGCTGCGCACTTCGGGAAACGAAGGCGTCGGTCTTGGTGACCGCAACGTCGCTCAAATAGACCGTTAAGGCAGTATCGCCTTTGATCGCCGAAAGATCGATATGCCCCGAAGTATCGACCGACCGATGCAGTACCGCCTCAAGAAGCGAATCGTTGGGACCAGAAAGCGGAGGGCGTTGCGGCACCGCACGGATGCTGACCTGCACTGAAGGCCCGCAGCCAAAAAGAATGGCAAGCAGGAGGGCGCCAGCGAAAACGTTACTCTTCGGAAATTTCGTCAAATCGCAAATCTTTAGGTTGAAGACTTCATTCGTTTCTGGATGATCTCGATTCGCTCTCGATAATAATCGGCACGATCCGGATCATTGGTGTAGAGATACTCATAGGATTCCAGTGCTTCCTTCAGCTTTCCCTGACCCAGCAAGATGCCTGCCAGTGTTTCGCTCACGAACGCCGGACTCTTTTTGGCGGCTACAGGCGTAGTGGTCTCGGGATGTTCCGAAGTTGGCCGGACAAGCGGCCGTTCGCGGCTGAGCAAGGATGCGATCGCGCCAAGATCGAAATTCGAGTTAGGAGTTTTTTCGGCCGCCTGGGTTCTGATCCTCTGAGGAACACGCGCATCGGTCTCGCCAAACAATGCTGCGAGCGTACCCTGTTTTTTCAGCGGTTTGGTAATGCTTGCTTTCTTTGGCTCCGGTTCGACCGGTTTTTGTTGGGAGCCATAAAGAGATTCGAGCAAGAATGCGGGTCGTGCCGAATTGGGAGAAAGCTTCAGCGCACATTTTAACGACTCACGCGCTTCATCCAACCTTCCAAGTGCGATCAAATATTCACCGCGCACGATGTGATAGCTCGGGTAGCGGTCTACGACGCGTGAAAACCGCTCGAGATCGATAAGACTCTCCTCTGCATTCGGCTGCCCGAGCGCCGCATGCGCCATCTGCGTTGTTTCGGTGGGCGAAAGGGTGAATCGATCGTCACTGCTCATGTTGCCGCGTCTTATTTTAAGATAGAGGGCAAATCTACAACCGTCTTAAGCCTCACCTATTTTTCGCCGAAGTCCAGAACGGGCTGCTACCTTTAATGCTCTACGACAAGTTTTTGATGTTCGACAGTTGTGCCGTTCGACGTTCGGACAAAATAGACGCCATTCGGAAGCGAGTGGAGATCGAGTGTGATGCTTCCACTTCGCGAATCCTGTCGAACGAGCACGCGGCCCGATACATCGGCGACTTCGATGTTCGCGTTTGAGAAAGGGGAGGTTGTTATTTTGGCGAAGGATGATGCCGGATTCGGACTGATCGAAGTTGCATAACTCTGAGTCTCCGAAGCGACACCGCTCATGCCCGCTCTGAGTGCTTTGTAAGCATTGATGCGGCCGTACCCATAATATTGATCCCAGCCCTTCGTGTCTTCGCTTGGATTCCCAACTTGATCGTCGGCGGTTCGTTCGATGATCGCCTCGAGAGAGTCGACAGTTCGCCCTGGCATTTGCGCGAGAAGCAACGCCGCGAGACCCACGACGTGCGGGGTCGCCTGCGATGTGCCGCCCCAGTAGATGTTGTCGGCGGTGTTCGATTGATGGTTGAGTCCGTAGATGTAATTGCCCGGTGCAACCACCTTGATGTCGGAGCCCCAATCGCTGCCGCTGCTCGGATCCCAGAAGAAAGGATGCGTACGAGTGTCATTTGAATTGACCGAACCGACGCCGAAGGCGTGCGTGCAGGCAGCTGGGTACGATGGAACGGCGGAATTGAAATTGCCCATGCAGGCGACAGGGAGCACGTTGTGATTGTAAGCGTAGGTGATGGCTGCTTCGAGCGCGCTCGAAGAGCCATGGCCTTCGAGGGAAAGATTGATCACGCGTGCGCCATTGTCAACGGCGTAATAGATCGCGGATGCCCAGATGGAATAACTTCCCGCGTTATTTGAATCCAAAGCTTTGAGGATCATGAGCTTGCAGCGCCAGTCAATCCCTGAAAAAAGCACGCCGTTGTTTCCATTCTCGCCAACGATACTCGCGACGTTCGTGCCGTGACCAAAATCGTCCGTTGGATTATTATTGCCATACTGAAAATTCCATCCGACGACATCGTCGGCGAATCCATTCTTATCATCGTCTATGTGATTTCCCGTTAGCTCCTTCTTATTCTGCCAGATCCTGCCGGCGAATTCGGGATGATCGAGTTTGCAGCCTGAATCGACGAACGCTACGATGACTGAGCTATCGCCCTGTTCGATCGGCCAGGCATCGACCATGTCGATGTCGGCGCCCGGCACTGCAATTTGTCCGTCAATATTGAACGATCCATCGTTGTGCAAACCCCATTGTTTTCGAAAATTGGGATCGCTCGGAAGTAGTGACTCGGCTGAATTTTCTTTTTTGCCTGCGCCCTCGCCGATATAATCGGGCTCGACGAACGTAAAAAGTCCCGTGGCTAAATACGCCTTTACGGCACTCAATACATCGATCGGTTTCGCGAATTTGATGACATAGACGCGCTGAAAGCTTGTGCTGTCATCCTGATGGGGCCCGATATATTCTGCCCGTAGCGCACCGAAACGCTGATTCAGCGAATCAAGCGAGGACGGCACCGTAGATTGCGCTCGCTCTTCGCCAGTTTGAAACCAGCCCGGATGTGCAAGTTTGAAATTCACGATCAGGTGGTCCGGTGCAAACTTTGCAGCAAGTTGTTGAGCGAAAACCGAAGTCGAGCACGAGCAAAATGCGGCGATAAGAAAAGCAAAAATTCGGAGAGCTTTCATAAGAACGTTGATGATCGAATCACGCACCCTTCAAAACGCGCTATTTTCGGCAGTTCGTTCGTGTGTGTATAAACTTTATTCATTCTTGGGTGTCGGGTGTCAGGGGCTGGGCGCTGGTGTTGGTCTTCATCCTCCTAGGCCTCCGGGCTCGTGGAATTCGATTCTATTGCCGAAGGGATCGTGAGCGAAGAACCGGGGCCATGGGGCGGGACGACCTGGGTCGATCTCGATACCTCGTTGGTTCAATCTCTTTTTGAGCTCTTCGAGATCGGTTACTTCAAGTCCGAAATGCCTCTGCTCGCCGGGAGGATCTGACGATACACTTAAATGAATGTCGATTCCGCCCGCATCGAACCAGCAGCCTCCGCGTGCGGCAAGTTCTGGCGGCTTTGGGATTTCAGGAAGTCCGATCAAGTCGCAGTAAAAAGCACGGACTATTTCTTCGCCAGCTTGTGGGATGGGAAGATTGATGTGTGAGAACCGCATGATGTCGCGATAATAAGCCAGCTAAGTTAAACGCGCGTCGGAGGAGTTTAGTGCCCGAAGAGTCACCATCGTTTCTTGTAAAGTTGCACTGCGTCTGGCCTCGTACCCCTACTTTGGTGCATTGAGAGTTGCCTGACGGTTGTTACCGGCCCACAAGATTTTTTCTATGCGCGCTACACAGATCAAGCAGGAGCCGGACGGTGGGTTGAGGGTTGTTTGGGATGACGAACATGTTTCGGTCTATCCATTACCGCTGCTGAGGCAGGCGTGCCCCTGCGCAGGTTGCAAAGGCGAGGTGCTCTTTGGCAAAGTATATATGCCGGCGAAAATGCCTGTGTTCATGCCTGGGATGTACGAACTCGCCGCGCTCAATCCTGTCGGGCAATATGCCGTGCAGGCCTACTGGAAAGATGGTCACGATACCGGCATATACTCGTGGGAATATCTTCGAGGAATCTGTCCTTGTTTTGCCTGCGAAGCGCTTCGACAGCGGCAAGAGTCGGCCACGGCCCAAGTTAAGACTTGAAACGTAAGAAACACGAACGGCTGTTGCACTTTTCCTGAATTTGCATCACTTTCTTCACCACACAAAAAATGAAACTCACTTCACTACGATTGTTTTTTTGTCTTGCACTTGGCGCTACGCTCGCAGTTGGCTGCGCTAAAAGGACAGATCTGGCCACGACCGATTCAACGAAGACCACCAGCGATTCGACGAAGCCTGCTGCCGTGATCTCGATCATCCCGGCAGATTCATCGATGGATTTTCCCAAAGCGAAGCTTCTAATCGTCTCGCCACGTGAAGGACAGGTTCTCCCCAAAGCAACCGACTCCGTGGGCGTGATTATGAATGTCACTGGAATGGAACTCGCAAAACCGACTGGTAATGATTCGGTACGGGGTGTCGCCTATTCCAAGCAGGGCCAGCATGTTCACGTGATCGTCGATGGCAAGCCTTACATGGCCGATTACAAGAATGGTCAGCCATTTTTTATCGGCGTGCTCACGCCGGGCAAGCATACGATCCGTGCGTTTCCATCACGTTCGTATCATGAAAGTGTAAAAAGCGCAGGCGCATTTGCAACGCGAACTTTTTATGTCGGGAACGGACCGGCCAAAGGATTGAAAGACACAACCGGCCCCGATCTCAAAGGCCCAATGCTAACCTACTCGCGTCCAAAAGGCACCTACACAGCAGCCGAAGCGCAAAAACTTTTGCTCGATTTTTACGTGACCAACGCCAAACTCAGCCCAACCGATTATCAAGTCGACGTAACGATCGACGGCAAAGAGATCACCAAGCTCACCAAATGGCAAGCTTACTACATCACCGGGCTCGGCACAGGTAAACACACAGTTTCCTTGAAGCTCATGGACCCCAAGGGCAATGTCGTCGCAGGGGCGTTTAATTCTCCCTCGATGGATATTACGGTGCAGTGAGTTCTTAGTTCTTAGTTCTTAGTTGGGGTGCGGGGACAATCTTTCGCTATACGCATGAGCGGGAGTTAGTTCTTAGTTGGGGTGTCGGGGCAATCATTCGCTTTACGCAGGAGCTTTGGGAGTTGTTAAGAAGAGTTTGATCCAGGAGCGGAGCTTTGCCCTCGCCCTGCGAATCATTGAATTGTATCGACTGATGCAGGATCGGCGGGAGTATGTGATTCCGAAGCAATTGCTCAGGTCGGGCACATCGATCGGGGCGAACGTAGAGGAGGCGAGCGGAGGTCAGAGCAGAAGAGATTTTCTCTCAAAAATGTCGATTGCCTCCAAAGAGGCACGCGAGACGCCTTACCGGTTGAAACTCCTACAAGCATCAAAGCTTGTTGACATCGAACTCGAACCGTATTTGGCTGAAGCGGATGAGGTCGTAAGAATACTCGCCGCAATCGTCAAAACCACAGCAGACTCCACCAACTAATAATTAAGAACGAAGCCCTCCCCGAACCCCAACTAAGAATTAAGAACT
>JBBSDW010000130.1:0-9337 GCA_038240295.1 Kapaibacterium sp. (SeqCode) | reverse complement strand
CCCGGCAAACCCAAAAGCGAGCGCCTCGACAGCATCGATGCGCTACGGGCCGTGGCTGCACTTGCGGTCGGCCTCTATCACGTTTGGGGCCACGACGGCACTTATCCCTGGCCCTCGATCGGCGTTGTCACGCAGTCTTCCAATCCGCATTGGCTTAGCTATATCGACTTTCCTCTGCGTTGGGGATATCTCGGCGTAAGTCTCTTTTTGGTATTGAGTGGCTTTTGCATTCATCTCGGCTACGCACGAAAAAAGGCTCGGTCCGGAAGCTATGAATTTCGCGGTCGCGAATTTTTCCTTCGCAGAATTTGGAGGCTCTATCCAGCCTACGCTGTTGCCGTCGTTTTTACGGCACTGCTGCTCTGGGCGCTTCAACTTTTTACCGCCGGCAAAACACACGGTCATGAACCGGCGAATGCATTCGACCTGCTGACGCATTTAACACTCACGCATGGATATTTTGAATCAACCTTCTATTCCATCGCGAGTGTCTTCTGGTCGCTCGCGCTCGAGTTTCAGCTCTATCTGCTTTACCCGGTTTTTCTCTGGCTCTTCTTCCGCATAGGCACTGGCCGTGCGGTGATCCTGCTTACCGTTGTTTCGATCAGCTGGCGATTCTATGCGCTGCAGTATCTTGGCGATGGACTCATTTCGATTTCCACCACCGGTCCTTATGTCGCGATGGGGTGCGCGCTGGCCCGAATGCCGGAGTGGCTCGCCGGAGCGTGGCTTGCCGAGCGATATGTTGCCGGTCGTGGTAAGAATTTTGAACCATGGCATTTTTCTCGGTGGGCCAGCGCATCGTTGAGCGCTCTGCTTTTCATGGCGGGGATTGTGTCTACACTTCGTCAAGCCACCTGGATCGTGACCGATCTGCTTTTCGGTCTTGCCTTCTGCGCGCTTGTTGCATCGGCTATCTTTCGGATCGTGCCGGAGCATAAAACGCACTCGAGTGCGCTTTACCGCTGGCTGATCCAGCTTGGTGTTATCAGCTATTCGCTCTATTTATTCCATCTCCAGTTACTCTGGATCATCTCTCCCGTCTCCGATCGTCTGCCAGGTTTGCTTCTGCCGCTTCTTACGCGAATCCTCTGGCTCGGGCTTTCGATCTTTGTTATTCGGAAGATCTTTACAGTCGTGGAGCGGCCATTCCTATTCAGTCCGAAGCCTGGTTCGAAGCTGTTTGGTTTCTACCGGCAACTCCAAAAAATTGCTGGCATAGAAACGGATACTATTCCTGTAGCGCCGGTAAGAAAAAATTAGCTCACGCCGGACTTAATTTTCTAACTGCTCCTATACAACCATGCAGATCATTGCTCGACTGCCTTCTTTGGATGATGCCTACCAGGGCATGTCGTTACTACGTCAAAATGCAATTCCACCTGCACTCGGTCGTGACGGAGAAGTCATTATCATTAGTGTCGATGAAGACTTTGCCGAGCCTGCACGAAAACTCTTTGATCAAAATTCGATTCGTTACGTATCGATGGCCCCGAACGACGGGGGATCGTTCACTGCAGCATTACTCGATAACGAGAACACCTAAGTAAAAGATGGTCTCCTTCCCTAATCCTACTCGGACCGTTTTTTTGAGAACAATTCTTTAAGCGTCATCGCGGCCGTGCGTATTTCGCTTAACTCCTGATACTCGAAGGTTAGTGCTTTTTCAGCTTGAGCCTCTGGCGAGCTCTCTGCTTCGACAACTTCCCTGCTTCCCCCAAGCGCATGCTCTTCCTTAAGAATTTGCTTCGCCCCTTCGATTGTATAACGCTTTTCGCGCAACAGATCTTTTATCCGAAGGATGAACGTGATATCCTTATTCGAGTAGATCCTGTTACCAGCGCGATTTTTTTGAGGGCTCAACTCTTCGAACTCCGTTTCCCAATAACGGAGAACATATTGCTCCAGACCGGTAAGCCGACTGACTTCGGAGATCGAATAATATAACTTGGGGATCGAAAGATCTTTCATTCCACGGCGAGCGGCTGCTGCAGAAAAATTGGCGACCGGCTCGGCATCCGCTCGGGCTTCTGCATCGGTGACAATCTCTCGAGGCACTTCAAAAAATTCACCTTGCGTTTCCATTCTGTCGCATCACGTCTGTCGCATCACGCTTGCTGTTCTTCGAGCTCGATCAATACGATCGCTTCGGCAAGTTCCTTCGTGTGAGTAATCGAAACCTTGATACGAAAGTTCACGCCCACGATGCGCGAGGCGCGTGACTGCATCGTTTCGCCAAGCCGAATGAACGGCTGGCCGGTAAACAGTTTTGCGATCGAGACTTCCTTCCAGATGAACCCTCGACGAACGCCTGTACCCAAGGCCTTCGCGAATGCTTCCTTTGCAGCAAAGCGAGCAGCAAAATGTTCGGCGGCGTGGGGCCGAGGCCCTGAATATCGAATTTCTTCCTCGGAAAAAATTCTGCGAACGAATTGATCACCGTAGGTCGCGATCGACTTCGCGATCCGTGGGACTTCGATCGTATCCATACCAATGCCGAATGTCATGGCTTCAGCGGATAGTCTTCATGGCGATGATCGTCAACGATCTTGAGCAACTCGGAAATGTCCGTAAGATCATAATCGGCTCCGTGATCTTTCGTGTTGAACGTATCGCCATAACGTGCGAAAGCGGTGCGCATACCGACGGACTTCGCGCCAACGATATCGCGATCCGCCCAATCGCCCACCATCAATGCTTCCGAAGGTTCGACCTCGAGAAGTTCGAGCACCTTACGGAATGGCTTCGGCGAAGGCTTGCGCTCGCCGGTATCATCAAAGGTCACTGCAAGACTAATGATGTGGTGAAGATTAACGTGGCAAAGCCGCAACCATGCTTCCCTGCTCGGCGCGTCCGAAAGCACGGCAAGCTTCACGCCGCGCTTGAGCAGCGCCATGAGCGTCGCAGTCACATGCGGATAAGGCTTGAGCGCCGCTTCCCGCGACCTGCGATATGCGATAATTCCGGCTGCAAGGATCCTGTGGTCGATCCGCTGAAAGATACCAAAAATGAGATCGTCGAAGACCTGCTGATATTCGATGCCGCGCGTTCGGTAGATCTCGTCGATGCGCGATTTGATCTCGGAGCGCTCAAGCTCGATCCCGGCATCGAGCATGGCATCGATCCCTGCATCGACCGCTACACGCTTCATCGCCATAAAATCGACGAGCGTGTTATCGAGATCGAACACAATTGCTTTTAGCATTTATCAGGTGTGAGTAAAGGTTAGTCCGTCGTATCCGAGCTGAACCCGCTCGGGCAAGCTTTTCGATTCGCGCTCGTGCAGAACATCGTGATTCATGTGCGTCAAATAGGTCATATCGGCACCGATCTTTTTTGCTACCGCGGCAGCTTCCGAAAGTGAGAAGTGCGTTGGATGGGGCTTCGGGCGCAGGCCATCGAGGATCAGCACTTTCAGGCCGCGAAGCAACTCGATCGAGTCGTCCGGCACCAGATTGCAATCCGTCAGATAGGCAAAATCGCCGATGCGATATCCGAGAACATCGATCTTCCCATGCTTAGCCCAGATTGGCGTGATGAGGTTGTTGCATACCATGAACGGCGCGTGACCGATCACTTCAAACGGGATCTTTGGCAAGCCGCCGCCTGACTGTACCGCATTACCAAACGCATAGGGAAACGTCTGCCTGATATGATCGAACGTATCCTGCGAGGCGTAGCATTGTGGCGCGCAGTGCATCAGGAATTGAAATGCACGCAAGTCATCGAAACCGGCAATATGATCGTAATGATGATGCGTGTAGAGTACCGCGTCAAGCGTTTCTACTTTTGCAGTGAGCATTTGCTGACGAAAATCGGCGCTGGTATCAATAACGATATTTCCCTGCGGAGCTTCGATGAGGACACTCACGCGAAGACGCTTATCTCGCGGATCGTTCGATCGACAGGTCTGGCACTTGCAAGCGATCATCGGGACTCCCGTCGATGTGCCAGTGCCGAGGAGGGTAAAGCGCATACGTCAGGGCTCTTGGTTCAGGAATTTGCTTCGCGCATCGCCTTCGCGATCTCGTCTTCGATGGCTTCGCGAACGTTCGGCTTTACGTACGTCCCATTGAGCCCGTATTCGGCGAGGCCAAGTGAAAGCGTGCGGATCTTTTTGGGCACGGTCGAACGGCGATTGAGCACGAGCATTTTCTCCTCGCGCAGCAGGCAATAGCCGCCATCGAAATCGCCCGTTTCAAATCGAACCCGGATGCCAAGTTCGCCTGCGACCGCTTTCAGCTCTTCAAAGAATTCTTCGTTCGTCATTCAATGGATCGTTGTCTCATGCTCCTTTGCTTTTTCACCAACGAAGATTCAACACCGAGAGGTGCAAAATAGATTGAGGACGTGAAGGCTTAACTTTGCACCTTCACAATTCTTCTTATGACTCAACTTCACATTCGTCCCGCTACCGAAGAAGACCTTCCGATCATTCACGAACTCATTTTCGCACTTGCCGAATACGAAAAGTTGGCCGATCATTTCGTGCTCACTATCGAACAACTTCAGGAGAGCTTGTTCAGCGAGCGGCCAACTGCCGAATGCATGGTCGCATTTTTTGAAAACGAGCCAGCGGGCTTCGCGCTTTTTTTCACAAACCTCTCGACCTTCCTCGGCAAGCCTGGTCTTTATCTCGAAGATCTCTTCGTCAAGCCTCAGCTGCGCGGCAAAGGAATAGGGAAATCGTTGCTCCGTTCTCTCGCAGCGATCGCCTCCCAGCGCAACTATGGAAGAATGGAATGGGCAGTCCTCGACTGGAACACACCCTCGATCGAATTCTACAAAAGCCTCGGCGCAAAACCGATGGACGAATGGACTGTTTTTCGAATGGATGAGGCAGCGATCGCAACGTTCAAGAATAACAAGTTATAGCTGATCAATGCATCTTGATCATTAGCGAAAGCCCCGTTCGCACCATCATCACTGCGATCGCCGCGAGGAATAGCGCAACGACCTTACTGATCGCCCGGAGCACTGCTTTTGGGACTCGGCGCAGGATGACTCCGGAATAGGCAAAGAAGAAATAGACGAGAATGATATTGAGCCCGAATGCGAGCACGGTCAGTAGTGGTCCGTATTCAGCGGCAAGCAGGAGGACGGCCGTGAGTGCTGCGGGGCCCACCACAAGCGGCACGCCGAGCGGAACGATCGCCAGCGAACGCCTTCCACCGTCCGCTTCAAGGTCGATCGCGCCCGATTGCTCTCGCTGTAGGTGCGAAAAAAGAAGATCGTAGACCGCAAAGCATAGCAGGATGATACCGCCCGCGACACGAAAGTCGTTGATCGTGATGCCAAGAAAGCGCATGATCGCCTGACCGGCGAACAGGAAACAGGTGCCGACGATCATCGCGGTCAGCGAAGCTTCACCAGCGATCGTCCGCTTATGGACCTCCTGCTCCCCTTCGGTGATCGATAGGAACATCGGAAGCGTACCGAAGACATCGATCGCCACAAAGAGCGGAAGAAAAACGAGAAAAAATTGCTGTAGGAGTATCAAGAGCACTTCGACCGGACTGTGCGGCGAATGGTGATGGAATCAAAACCTGAGCACAATCTGACGGATTGTCGAATATTAATGCGAAGCAATCGAGCCGTGCTCGCTGACCGTCATGCCAGAGGTCTGAATCTGTTTGATCTCGCTTTCAATATGCGCGATCACGTCTTCGATCGGAAGCGACCTCGGTTGATACCTTGCGCGAGCCTGATGGATCGCGCTTTCAAGCGTCGGAATCTCGCCACGCAAAAAGAGCCACACATGATACCCGAGCCGATTTCGATCGTTCGGTTCGACGGTCGGAACGCTGCGAACGGATGCGTAGGCAAGTTCGGAAAGAGCGGTGTCGTTGGCTTCGGCTTGATGGATCGACATAACTATGCGCTAAATAATGTTGGGCAGTTGTAACGGAGCAGCACGAGCAATCTATCCCAACTCCCCATAAATGATCCTCGCTCCAGCTACTTGAAAATCATTGAGAAGTGTCTTTCAACTAAGAACTAAGCACTCAAACTAAGAACTCCCAACTAATGACTCACGCCAAACTGATAGCTGAGTCCCGCTTGCACGGTGGGCACAGGACCATCCTTCGAAGTTGGAATCGAAAGGTACGTGATACCGCCGCTGCTTTGATACACTTTCGATAGCGGATAGCTGCCGTTGATGATAAACCGCAAATCGCCTGACTCGCCCTCCATGATCGGTACCGTTCCACCGATCCGAAGTTCAAGAAGGGTACTGAGCAGCGTCGTTGCAATATCGGGCGTCGCCGAAAATCCTGTTATCTGCCTGTCGATCGAAGCAGACATCGGAATGCCGATTCCCAACCCGAGTGTGAAATCCTTGAACTTGATCCCTGGCTGAAACGAGAGATAGTTGAGCGTCGTATTTTCAAGCTGCGTGGCGTCGTTCTGGTTATGAAAATTCATACCACGAGAATCATAGACAATCCCAAGCGCAAACGCAAACGATGGGGTCATGTTGAGATAGCCTAGGATGCCAGCATTAAAAGAAAACCGTGCGTCGGTCTTCAATCCGTTTGGAACATCGCCGGCATAGACAGATCCGCCGCCGAGAAACTCCGGTCCGATCGTCAGGCGCTTCGCACCAAACGGACTCGATGCCGTATCCTGCGCATGCACGATCGAAAGTCCCAACGTAACAAACAAAGCAGCAAGTGTGAGGCCCCAGCTTAAGCGTTTCATAAGTTTTAACAGGCTGTGATTGAAGTCCTAAGATTCCGAGCGACAAATATAGCTAAATCTGAGAGGGGTGTTGAGTGTCAAGGAAAAACAACAACGAGTGCGTTTCCAGCAATTGGGATTTCTCTAAGTACGGTCATGGACGTGACCCCAGATCGAGGCATTCTTTAGTTGGGAGTAGACGTCCTTCATTGATCGCTCGCTGAATTTCGACGTTTGAAAGGATCATCTCAGATCATTGGGATCCACTGCGATAACCTCGTGATATTCCGTCGGCAATAGTGCGAACGTCTGAGTGTCTCGAAGGAGAACTTCGACGGTGAGTGTGGAATGTCCATTCGCCTCGTGGACCTTACTGCTTGGGACAAACGCTGAAGTATTCCGATAAGTGAATGCGCGTTCATCACTGAACATTCATTCTTGAATCTTGCAACTCAATTCCTTCGTCATTACCCAAATTGTCTACTTATCAGTTATTGCCTGTGATGGTCCGAATCAACCGATCAACATACGAACGGTGCTCTTCGGAGACGACTTCGTCCTGTTTTAGCTGCGAGCCCGTCATGCCGAAGCGTCGTTCGCGGGTTTGGTAGGTGCGGATCGCTTCGTAGAGATGTTCGCGGCGGAAATCGGGCCAGTAGATCTGCGTTACGTGAATCTCACTGTAGGCTAATTCCCAGAGAAGGAAATTGGACAATCGCATTTCGCCGCTCGTGCGGATCATGAGATCGGGATCGGGAAGATCGCGCGTTGTGAGATAGGAACGGACAAGCGAATCGGAAATATCTTCAGGAGAAATTTTGCCGCGGCGCACATCGAGCGCCAATGTCTGCATGGCGCGCACGATATCCCAGCGGCCCGAATAGGAAAGCGCGAGCGTTAGCGTCATGTGATCGTTTTGCGCGGTCTTATCCATCGCATCGAAAAGCTCGCGCTGCACTTCTTTCGGAAGTGCGTTCGTCTGGCCGATCGTGTTCAGGCGGACTCCATTGTCACGCATCTCGTTCAGCTCTTCGCGAAGCATCTTGAGCAAGAGCCGCATGAGCATCGAAACTTCCTTGCGAGGCCTGTTCCAATTTTCGGTGCTAAAGGCGTAGACGGTGAGATAATTGATGCCAAGTTCGCGAGCGGCGCGTGTCGTATCTCGAAGACTCGCGATACCCGCCTGATGCCCCGCCACACGCGGAAGGCCGCGCTCCTGCGCCCAGCGTCCGTTGCCATCCATAATGACAGCTACGTGCTTGGGGAGATTACCTCCGGTCAAAAGCTGCCGCTGGACTTCTTTGTCCTCCGGCGTTTGAGCGTAAGGCTCCGGGCGTAAAAGGCGTTTGAGGTTCGTGGCGTTGTCTCCAGAAAATTTGACAGATCGGTAGAAGAAGAATGCTCCGAGCGCGCTAAATGGTTCAGGAAAAAGGAGTGCCTCTTTTCTCGCATGCTTCATATCTCTACAGACACGACGTGTCACTCATTCGACACAGATGAACTTCGAACGCGCTCGCGACCTCAATGTTTCACGCGGCGCTCACTTGCTCACACCTTGAGATATGAGAGAAGTATGGCTAAATCGACAAGCTGTACCAGAGAATATAGATCTGTTCTGTCGCCCGATCTCAAGTTTGCGATTGTTTTTAGGAGCGTCGCTTCATTGACAAAATCTTGCACCGCGTCTTTTTTGTCTTCAAGAATTGAGAGGAGAACGGGAAGGTGTCCCACTAAGAGATCAGTCGGCTTGCCCAATGGGTGGTGCGAACTTGAGGTATTCAACAAACGGTGTTTCTGAGTTTTTGAAGCAGGAGCTCTGGCAATATACCTTGGGCGATAGTATAGCTCCTCCGTGATCCCCAATTCATTAGCTACGAGCGTCGACGCTGCCTGAAGTCGAGATACGTGGCTAATTAACGTCTTACCGCCGATAACATAGCCCAATGCAAGCTGCTACGCCAACCCGACTTTATCGAGAGTGCCATGGCCGTTCAGGTGAGCAAGACTCGACGCGAGAGTTGAGAACGAGATTCCATCTTTGAGTAAACGATAGTCCAATGCGAAATTGCCGAATCGATCCGAAGCGAGTAGAAGTGTTCTGAACCGTTCGTTGTAGAACGCCAGCACAAACGCTCCATCAAACGAATTGGCTGTTTGCTTTGGAGAGGCGATCAAGGATTCTAAGACCGACCCCTCCCAGTTTTTTTCTACGAGCAGGTTTCCATTCCGGAGAATGATCTCGCCGTGTACGGCGAGCAAACCCCCTCCATCGCGGCTCTGCCAGAGTGAAGGCACCTGCGCATTCCTCTGTGGAGTTGAAGCACTAAAAATTGCGGACGACGAAGGAGAACGTATAGATCTGCACGCCTGTCCATCACCATGATCGTTGTCGCTAAATACTCCAGTATAACGCTGCGAAGCGTAGCCGTCTTTGAAACTTACAGTGCCAAAGATTCCACTGGTCATTTGAGCTCACCCTCTCAATGTTTCACGCGGCGCGATCGATGAGTCGCTGTGCTTCGACCGCAGTTGGTGCTTCTGCGATGAGCCTGATGATGGGCTCCGTGTTCGAGGCGCGGGCGTGGAGCCACGAATGTTCGAAGTCGAAACGGATGCCGTCTTCTTTATTAACGGATTTAGCTTCAGCGCCAAAAAT
>JBBSDW010000129.1:0-9480 GCA_038240295.1 Kapaibacterium sp. (SeqCode) | reverse complement strand
GCGATAGACGCCGCCGAGCGGCGTTCCGGCATAGAGATCTCCATCGCTCAAAGCGAGCGTCGAGATCGAACCGCCTACCAATCCCTGCGTCTGCACCCATTGGGCCTCCGCATTGCTACCCGTTAGAAGCAAAAGTGCGAACACGATCGAAAGTGAAGCAGCGCGAGCGGGGAAAGATGGTTGCATCACCGTAATTCAATTATAAGAACGAGGCACAATCCTACCAAAGCAGCGAGCGTCCAAAGCGTTCGCCTTCAATCGGATAATAGCTTGATCATCGAACGATTAGTTTTGCCGTGAAGAACTCGGATCCGGCTCGGAATCTTACGAAATATTGTCCGGCAGCATTCTCAGGTCCGATCAAATTCTTCAACTCGATCGTATGGGATCCTTCCGACCAGTGGACTGGCGGAGTCCATGCACTCACTTCTCTGCCAAGGGCATCATAAACGGCATGCGAAACCTCACTGCTGCTTCCCAGCTTGATCTCGATAAGATTGTTTGTCGATCGATCGATAGGGTTTGGGGAGAGCGAGAGCGTTGTCCTAGCAAGATATGCGAACGAGACACCGCTTGAAACCGGCGGCAGCAAAGTGAAGCACTGCTCCATTGTGTCAGCACGCGAAGAATTTAGCGCGCTCAATCGTACGCAGATCGTACCCGAATCGGGATTATTGCCTGCTATCGCATGAAGTAAGAACGACTGCTTTTCATGCGGAGCAAGCGCAAATCCATAGGGCACGCCCCTGCTGCTATCGGTAATATATTCTTTGCCTCCAAGATCCACATGATATTCCCACGGTTTTGGGAGTGTGGATGTCCGCTTGAACGTCAGAAAAAGAGAATCGTTTGAGAGATTCTCGACCGTGCCTGTAGCGTGGTTATCGCTGGCGATTTGATAGTGCACGTTCGAAGAATCGACGGTGAACGCGAACAGTTGGTCGGAAGGCTTTCGCGAATCGTAAGGAACTCGTGTGCCGTTCGAGTCTACATAGACCACGAGCAGGTCGGTGAGCCCATCGGAAGTACTATCAGTGCTTCCAACGAGAACGTATTGGTCATTGTGCTCAAACATGCCATACCCGAACACATAGCCCGTCGTCCCGTATCGTTTCTCCCATTTCTGGTTACCTTTCGCATCGGTGCGGACAACATCCATATTGTATCCGTTCTTCGTTTTGCTCATGGCGTAGCCGATGAGCATGAATGAGCCATCGGCCGCCTGAATTCCCGAGTAAGCGAACGCGAGCGATCCATAGTGCTTATCCACGATCTTGTTGCCGGCAGAATCAACCACGACAAGCCACATCGTACTGATTGTCCCCTGATAGTTTTGCGATCCGCCCAACAGTGCAAACCCGCCTTCTTTCGTAGCTACCACACCGTAGGGTGAATCGTACATCGTAGGTGAGCTTTGGAACACCTTCGACCACTTTTGATTGCCGTTGGAATCAATTCGAGTCGCCCAAAAGTGATCGTAGCCGTTGATTGAAGTATGTCCGAGCAGGACACAGCCACCATCATTTGTCAGTGTTCCGCAATGGGCATGTTCTGCTGAGCCAAGCCCGTAAGTTCGCTGCCAGACGGTATCGAAATTATCATTAAGCTTTTGAAGGATCATATCGCCCGTCGTGTCGCCGTCAGAATCGGTATGACCGCTCCAAAAATATCCGCCCTGCTTCCGCTGCGCGAACCAATGGGCATGAACGGCCCTGCTACCTCCCACATCGATTTTCTTGATCGTCCGCCCGACAGAATCGATTGCGAATAAGAGAGCGGTTTCCAAACCAGAATTCTGCACCCCGCTGTATCCTGCGAGCAGTGCGCCTCCCGATCGCGTCGGCTGCACTGACCAGAGGAAATCACTAACAGGCGAACCGTATGCTGAATCCCACAAGACCTTGCCTTGATTCGAAAATCGAACCGCCCAATAATCCTGTGAAGTGTACTTGTTTGTATGACCGCCAACCATAAAGCCACCATCCTGCATCGCAGTGACCTCATATCCATCGTCGTCACCCGGATAGCCGTAGACAACCTCTGTTTGCCCACGTGCGATCTCCAGATCTGCAAAACAAGCGACGACGATTATGAAGAAAAGTGCAAGACGTTTCATAGATAGGAATTGATGAAGTTCAGTTGAGTAGTAACAACCTTTGGAAACGCATGATAATTCTTGCTTCAGCCGGCTGCGGCAACTTGCGAGGAATATAGCGGGAATGCTAAGCCGCGGACTATGCGTTCTGAAGATCATGCGCATCAGCAAAATCCTTATCGCTTGTTTGGTTATCCTCTCGTTGCTCTCTGCAATTACTGGACGAACAGTTGCTGCGCATCATTGTACGAAGGCAGCGAAGACGAGCGCCTG
This sequence comes from Kapaibacterium sp. (SeqCode), assembly GCA_038240295.1. Lineage (GTDB taxonomy): Bacteria > Bacteroidota > Ignavibacteria > Palsa-1295 > Palsa-1295 > JABDDM01. The sequence goes on along the minus strand of JBBSDW010000129.1, from coordinate 7,112 downwards.
CGAAGCGATCTCGGCACCGATGTCCTGTTGTTCGGTGCAGGTTTGGTTTATCCGCCTTGACGATTCCTTCGCCCGAGCAAAAGCTGCTCCGAAGATCTTTTTATTGTCTGGCGCTTTGCTTAGCTTGGCAGATCGCAGGCTGCCAATGGTTCGATCTTCACGACAAGCGTCATCACTCCTTATTCTTCTAACCGATCCTCGATCGAGTTTTAGCGTCCTCAGAATTTAGAGACTCCGATTCCTTCCGCCCCAAAATGTAGGCGCAATGCCTGCGGCTTAGTTCATGACTTAACCTCAGGCATTAACTGCGGGAATAGTCGACATTCATTCTCTAAACATTACTTTAGCTATGCGATCCCTGGTTATTTGTGGAGCATGCCTGCTCTTTGTTTTAGTCACTGGCAATGTTCCGGCGCAGACGATGGACGGAATGCACATGGATACTCTCGTGCCATTTGTGGTAAAGCGGTCTCCCGTTGTTCAATATTCCGAAGCAGATCTCGACAGACTTGATAAAGAGTCTTCGGCCGCGATGATTCAAAAAAATGGCATCGTCTACGTCGCTGATGGCGGACGGCTTGTTGTCCGTTCCGGACCATCGGACGATATGCTTTCCTATCGTATCGAAGGTTTGCGCAATCCGCAAGTAATCGTGAAGCCCGGTGCAACGATCCATGTGATCTTCGCGAATGTCGATGATGACATGCATCACGATCTTCGTTTCGGCAGCGCTGCGCTTCCCGACACGCTTGGTTCAGTCGGCGCGCGGCGATTGCCACCTTCGAGCGACGAAAAGTTTTCGGCAGAGGAGTTCACTCTGACTGCAATTGCCGCCGGGAATTACAAATATTTCTGCAGCGTACGTGGTCATGCTGCTGGCGGAATGCAGGGCGTCATCACGGTTGGATATGCACCGCAAATGCCTGCTCAAGGAACGATCGATTCCACAATGACCGCGACTCCGTCAGCCGGCGATATGTCTTCGATGCCGGGAATGGACATGGGAAGTACAAAGCCTTCTTCGCACGGCATGGGCTCGATGCAGATGAATCATCCGATGGCTGGCATCCTCTTAACCGTCCCGATGGCGCAGGAAGGCTCCGGCACAAGCTGGATGCCGGCCGCGACACCAACGTACATGTACATGAGCCACTTCAATAATTGGATGCTCATGCTGCATGGCGAGATCATGCCAAGATTCGATCATCAGGGCGGCCCGCGCGGCGGAGATAAATTCGATGCGCCAAATATGGAGATGTTCATGCTGCACCACGCGGTTGGTACCGATGGCAGGTTCAGCTTCCTCCTCATGACAAGTCTCGATCCACTTACCGAAGGATTGAAAGGATACCCGTTGCTTCTGCAAACCGGCGAATCCTATCATGGACAAAAGCTCGTCGACATTCAACATCCGCATGACCTAATCGCCGAGATCGCTGTTGCCTACAGTCATCGTTTCGGTAACGATATGGGCGCGTTCATCTATGCTGGATATCCTGGGGAGCCGGCGCTCGGTCCGCCAGTTTTCATGCACCGTACGAGTGCGATGATGAATCCCGATGCTCCGCTCAGTCATCACTGGATGGATGCGACACACATTGCATTTGGTGTCGTAACCGCCGGCGTTTCGTCAGGCCCGTGGAAACTTGAAGGGTCATATTTCAATGGCAGGGAGCCGGATGAATTTCGGTATTCGTTCGATAAGTTGATGCTCAATTCGTATAGTGGAAGGTTGTCGTTCAACCCTACCGATAACTGGGCGTTGCAGGCTTCGATCGGATCGCTCAAAGATCCGGAAGGCGATGGGGTCGATGTGATTCGTTCAACCGCCTCAGCCATCTATACAAAGAAGTTTGGCAGCGAAGATTGGTGGTCGAGCACTGCGGCCTGGGGGCAGAATCACGACATCGGCGGAGCCGTACTCGAGTCGTTCCTGATCGAGAGCGAGTATCGATTTTCCGGTTGGGGTGTTCATAGTAGAGCGGAGTATGTTGAAAAGAACAACGCGGAGCTAAACATTGTGGCGAATCCAGAGGCGATCAATCCCATCAAATATCTTTCGATAGGGCTGTCGCGTAGTCTTTTCAGTTTTTCCGAACTCGATGTGGATCTTGGTGTGCAAGGTTCGTATTATTTTGTGCCTTCGTCGTTGGTGTCGCTCTACACGGAACATCCAACGTCAGCAGAAGTTTATCTATCAATCCATCCTTCGCGCTCAGAGTGAGCGCGATAGGAGAGTTGTGTTGTTGTGATGGAATCTTTATGCGTAATTCAATTGCTGTGTCTTTTGCGTTGCTCGCATTAGCTGGTCTGTTGAACCCAGGATTTGCTTCTGCATCGGAGCTTTCGGTCTTGAAATATCAGGCGATCAGCATACCGATCCCTTACTCGCAGCAAGGCGTTGCGAATGTTTGGGACGATGTCACGATCACCGCAGTCCTCAGTGCGCCCGATGGTTCGAGCGTTACCATCGGTGGATTCTATCACTCGACGAACCTCTGGATGATCCGCTATGCGCCATCGCAGGTAGGGGAGTGGCAATACACCGCGACGATCAAGCATGGCGCTGCAACGAGTACTGTTCAAGGTTCTTTCACCTGCCTAAAATCGAATGAGCCGGGCTTCATCCGACTGAACACGATTAATGCCGGTCATCGCTGGCAATATGCAGAGACCGGCAAACTCTACACGGGTCTGGGCTTCGGCGATTGCATGTATGCCGCTCGCGATTCGATCCTCGAGTACGGTTATATCGATGGAGGCTTCCGAACCGCCGGCATTGATAACACGAACGGCTGGGTGCTGCCCTACGCTCAATATCTCACGGCCTACGGTGATGTTGGCGGATTCAATCTCTATCGTTATAGCGATGGCAATTGCGCATATTCCATGGTGCGTACGATCTCCGCCTCCGGCAATAATTTCGATACGCTCCACTCGCGGTGGACCGACACGCTATTCTACGCGCTTCGCCAGCATGGCTTTCGGATCTACATGACCATTCTCGCAAGTCCGGTTGGCTCTTCGTCGGATGCAAAGTCGATGGCTGCTGTCGAGCGTTACGCTCAGTTTTGCATCGATCGGTATGGTCCGCTCGTTGATTTCTGGGAATTAACGAATGAGTCTACACCCGATAGCCTCTGGATCTCCGAGGTTGCCGGGTACATTCACACGCACGACCCGTATCACCATGCGGTTTCGATGAGCTGGGAACAGCCGAATCATCCGGCGATCGACATCATTTCGCCGCATTGGTACGGCCGTGAGGATGTCCGCACTTCCGATCAGACAACCGCCGACCAGATCGCAAAATATGCGGGGGTGAATAAGCCGGTCATTTTCGGCGAACAGGGCGAAGGCGCAACATGGGATTCGCTTTCGGCGATCAGAATGCGCGGACGGATCTGGTCGGCCATGATGAACGCTGCAACCCTCATCTTCTGGAACACGTCGTTCGCAAAAGATTGCCCATGCAACGAATATCTTGGCTGGGAAGAGCGCCGCTACGCCCATGTTCTTGAGAATTTTGCGAAGGCGCTCAAGCCTAACCAAGTCACTTCGGCCAAAATGACAAACGGAAATTGCAACATCTGGCGGATGCTAAGTCTCGGAAACGATCAGATGGCCTGCTACATCCGCAACGATAAAGATATCAACGCGATCAACACAAACATTTCGGTGCAGCTTGCCGGTAATGCAATAGGCGGCGAAGCTGACTGGTATGACGTGCACACAGGCGATATTTTGCAGCGCATCCCGATCACTCCCTCGCTCACCTCCGTGACAGCGCCGCCGTTCAAAACGGACATCGCTCTTCTTGTAGGATTGAAGGCAGATAGCCTTCTCGTCGATTCGAACTTCCGGTTAAACGTGACGCCGCGCACAATGTCGGTTGTGAGCGCACCCGTCAATGGCGCGGCCACGCGATCAATCGGGTTGAAAAATACCGGCACCGACATTATCACGATCACAAGAGCGCTCTTCTCGAATGATCCTTCGAATAACTTTACGCTCTCGGGCCCAAGCTTTCCGTTTATCATTGCTGCCGGTGATTCTGAGACGCTGACGATTCGCTATGCTCCGAAGGACACCGGCGTGCAGATTACGATGCTCTCGCTCGTTCAATTGAATTCTCTCGCATGGGAGAACATTGCCATCACGGCCGTGGCTGTCGCAAAATCTGGGGTTGAACCATCGACATCGCTCAGCAAGGAAATCAAGCTCTCGCCAGATCCCGCGAGAGATTTTCTTACTGTAGCGTGGAAGGGATCCCATCCGCTCGTCGCCTACGAGATCTATTCGGTTACAGGCGCACTCGCCCTCGCTGGTAATGCAATGAAGGGCGAGAAGATCGATGTCAGGCGCCTGATCGACGGCGAATATTCGGTTATTCTCCACGAAGAAGGGAAGCTCATCGGCAGCGAGAAGCTTATGATCGTTCGGTAAATAGGCTACACAGACGGCACGGTCACAGCCACGCATGCTCGTCCCCGGGTAAGGTCATTGCGAGGAGGATTGATTCGCAAAGCGAATCAACCGACGAAGCAATCTGCTGGCTTTTGCCACGATGATTCGCACTGCAAGTGACTACCCCACAGCCTAAAGATTGCTTCGCTCCGTTTGTTTTGCTGGGCACAAAGCAAACTTCGCTCGCAATGACACTTGACTGTTGAAGCGCATTGTGAGAAGCACATTTTAGGGAAGGGTCATTGCGGGCAAGGTCATTGCGAGTAGGATTGATTCGCAAAGCGAATCAATCGACGAAGCAATCTGCTGGCTCTTGCCACGATAATTCGAATTGCAAGCGATTGCCCCACGAGCGTAAAGATTGCTTCGCTCCGTTTGTTTTGCTGGGGACAAAACAAACTTCGCTAGCAATGACACTTGAATTTTTGTAGGGCGTTGGGTGACGGCTGACCCCCAACAACATCAAGTCTTCCCGTGCTTGAATGCCTCGACTCCTTTTTCGATCAGCGCTCTCGCTTCTTTGGCATCGAACCAGTGGCCTACGTGCACTTCTTTTCGTTCGAGGTCTTTGTAGGTGTCGAAGAAATATTCGATCTCCAGCCGGCGATGGTCCTGCAGCTCGCTTACCTCTTTTACGTGGTTGACCATGGGGTCGTCATACGCGACACCGACGATCTTCAGGTCGTGACCTTTGTCGTCGTGCATTTCCAACCCGCCGATCGGGTAGACGCGAACCATGATGCCGGTCTCGAGCGGCTGGTCGCAAAAGACGAGTACATCGAGCGGATCGCCGTCGCCGCCCAGCGTGCCCGGGATAAAGCCATAGGCGACGGGATAGTGGACCGCCGAGAAGAGTACGCGGTCGAGTTTGAAGATCCCAAGCTCGGGGTCGTATTCGATCTTGTTGCGAGAGCCCCTTGGGATTTCGATGACGGCATTTACGATTTCCGGCGACTTTTCGCCGATTGGCAGATTCTTAAGATTTTGCACGAATTGAGCTGTTTTGGCTGATTTAGAACTGCGATGCGTATGGCACAGTAGTTGCGTTTACTGAGAGAAATAGAAGCCCCCAGGCGCCGGATCAACCGTCGCGTTGGCTTCAACACTAAAAGTCCGGAATTCTCTTCACACTGCCGAAGATACCGGAAATGAATAATGATTGTGGAGAACATATCATGGCAACCAAAGAACTGAATATTACCAACGTGCTCGAGGCATTAAGCTGTGGCGTGCAGGATCTGCAGCGCGGTGCCGTAGCTGTTCGCAAGGGTTTTGAGGGCTTGAAACGCGAGGCCGAATATCATGGCGTCGATGTCGATAAGGCACTTCGCCAGACGCGCCGCGCTGTCGAAACGACTGCGGCAAGCGCACTCCGCGAAAGCGAGCGCTTTTTGAAGCAGGCCAACAAGAACATCGTGCGTCCGGCAGAGAAGCGCATTCGCGCCGCAGTTCGCGAGTTCATCAATCCTAAGCCGCTCGTACCGACTTGGATCAAGATGACGCTTGGAATTGTGGCCGTTGGTGCAGCCGTCTATGCGCTTTCGCAGATCGAATCCGTCCGCGATTTCGCGCGACCGGTTACAGAGCCGATCGGCGATCTCTTCGATTCCGCGCATGACGCGGTAGATGATTTGGCGGCTGAAGTATAACCGCCGCAAAGAACGTAAGCTCTAAAAAGCTTAATCCGTTTAATCCACTCTTTGGTTATTACGGACTCCAAAGAGATTGGGGCACTGCGCAAGCGGTGCCCTTTTTTTTGAGGATGAGCGGAATCTCGTCCAAATGTAAGTCGGGTTTCAACCCGACCACCGGAATTCAATAAAGCCAATCCACTCAACCCAGCGAACATCTGAATCCCGAAACCCGCCAAAACAGCCCAATTTGTAAGAGTCAGCCCGTGTGTGTATAAACTTTATTCATACTTCTCTTCTCCTGGAATAGTAACCACAAGAGTCGAGGTAGGAAAACACTCAACACTGAGAAGTACAATGGTTATAAGAGAAGAACATGCGCCATGTCTGCGATTGAGGAGTTTAGGCTGAGATGTAAACGCAAATGGCACGCAATAAGTGCCCCGATGGGCACCTATCGCAGATTTCTGCTTACTCTTTCTTCACCATCTTGATCGTCCGAGTCTTGCCATCGCCGAGCGAGATTCGAAGATAGTACGCTCCCGATGCAAACCCGCTGAAGTCGATGGGGATTTGGTGCTTTCCAGGATAAAACGAATGTCCCGAGCCATCGCCTATGATCATCCTGCCGAGTTCGTCATAAACTTCGGCTTTCAAATAGGTCACTCTCTCAAGATCGAACCGCAACGCGGTCCGCGTCGTGAAAGGATTTTGTGAAACTTTGAAAGTTGCAAGTTCACCTGCGAATGGCGATCTCGCGAGTGGGACGCCGAGATGCAGATTCAGGATCGAATCGAGGCGAGTTCGTGCATAGAGGGAAGCGTGGTGTCGAGCGCGACGGTGGTGTCGTTAAGCCAGGATTGAAGTTGTGATAGCCTTCCCTGTACATATTCGCTTCGCAACATCGCAATGTCACAGGATGTGTGTTGTATTAGCCACTGAGTAACAGCCAGTTGTCGATTCGTGCCATGCGAAACAGCCTGTCGTGATGTGTCCTCAACGTAAAGGGTCTGG
>JBBSDW010000128.1:0-9645 GCA_038240295.1 Kapaibacterium sp. (SeqCode) | reverse complement strand
GTAGGATTTTGCCACGTTACGCCATTGTTCGTCGAGCGATAACAGACAACAGAATTCTTTGGACCGGGAGAGCCAAAAAGATCGTAGCGGCCGTTGGTAAAGTAAACCGTATCGCTCGTTGAACATGCTACTGCCGGGTCGGTGGCCGATTGCAGCGAAGCGCTGTCGGGAAGCGCTTGCGAATGCCAGTGCAGTCCCCCGTCGGATGAATTATACGACCAGAGTACATTATCACTCCTGAAGTCATTGGCGCCGGCGACGAGGAATTGTGTTTGCCCTGGATGAATTGCGATCGAGGGTTCATCCTGATCGGAAGTCAGGTCGTTCGTAATGTTGATATTCGGAAAATCGGGAGCGCTGTTCGTGAGCGACTGTATCGTGATAGCGGGCTTTGACCAAAGCCTCCGAAGTTGCGTGGGCGGTCGATGAGCGACAAAGCTGCTAACAACGCCCGTATCAAGGAATACGCAGGAGCGCTGCGCCTTAGGGTACTGCGCTTTAGCGGGCTGCGCACCGATCGCACATAATAATACCGCCAACAAAAACGAGAGCGATCCTTGCGGCAATCTCATCTTCGCACCTGATTCGTGCACATGATCAGCACGGGAAGATCTCGACAAGCTTCTCTTTGGAATAACCTGCTGCGAGCGCAAGCATCAATTTGAGTCGCGCCTTCGGGCCTGTCACGTAAGGAGAAAAGAGGCATCCCAACCGATGAAGTTCTTTGCCAGCGCCTTCATAAGAATAGTAAGGCCGAACCGGACCTGCAGGACAGCGCGACGTGATGACGACGGGAATGCCCATTTCGCAGGCTCTCGCAATTCCATTGACAACACCAGGCGGCACGTTCCCCTGTCCCATCGCTTCGACGACAATGCCCATTGCTCCGCCTTTGAGTGCGGCCCTGAACAACTGATCGTCCATGCCGGAATAGGCTTTGAGCAGTTCGACGTAGGGCAGTTCGATCTCGTCGGTCGTTGGAATCGAAAGGCGGTGATGCGGCGAACGGTTGCGCTGTGGTGCTGTGTGCTCGAGTACGTGTACACTGCCGAGCTGCCCAAAATCGGCAGATCGAAACGTATCGGTTCGCGTCGTGTGACCTTTGATCACTTCGCTTGCCGCGTGCACCGTTCCATCGAAGACGAGCAGGACGCCCTGATCGTAGAATTCCTTGCTTGCCGCGACTCCGATCGCGTCCAGTAAATTCTTTCCGCCATCCCACGCGGCATCTGTGCTAGGATGCATGGCACCTGTGAAGACGATCGGCTTATGATCGGCGATCGCAAGATCGAGAAAATAGGCGCACTCTTCGACCGAATCCGTCCCATGCGTGATCACAACTCCGTCGACACGTTCGCTGATCGCCCGAACAAATTCAGCGAGCGTAAGCATCATCTCGGGCGAGATATGCGGACCCGGGAGCGTGGCGAAATCATACACTTCAACGTCGACACTGGGCAGAAATTGATGCAGCTCCGGAATGCGCGCCATGATATCTTTGCCTGCGAGTGTCGGGATGATCCCATTGGCAGTCGTCGCTGTCATCGCGATCGTCCCTCCAGTAAAAATGATCGCCACGCACGCAGTTTTTTCTTTCTTTCGCGACGGCGCGGATTCAACTTTTGTCACTGGAGCTTCGGCAGTAAGGCTCATGCGTTAAGAAAAAAGCGTATGCAATTCTGAGATTTCGGCCGGTTTGCATTCGGTAGTCTTTTATGATAACCTTTGACAACGAAGGAGTGATTCCAGAACTCATCCCACGTTCTCACGACAGGCCGACCGGAGATCGACCATTTAACGAGCCTCAAAAGAGTCATCAACTACGACTACCACCCCCTAACACCTCCTTCAAAAAGAGTGGGCTTCCTAACTCGCCTTTAAAAAGTCGCTCCTACTTTTTCACAATGTTCCGGATCATCCCATTAAAAACAAAATAATGAAACGGCAAGGCCGAGACCCAGTACATTCTCCCGAGCAAGCCCTTGGGTCGGAAGGTCGCGGTTTGGTGGAGTACGTTCTCATTGTCCAGCCGGAATTCAAGCCAGGCTTCGCCGGGGACTTTCATTTCGGCGAAGAGGAGCAACCTGCCAGATTCTTTATCCGCGAATAACACGCGCCAGAAATCGAGCGCATCGCCGGCATGAAGATCGGTCGGGTGCGTGCGACCGCGCCGCAAGCCAACGCCGCCGAAAAGCTTATCCAGGAACCCACGGAATCTCCATAGCCGGTTTCCATAGTACCATCCCCTGCCCCCTCCGATCGCCCAAATGTTGTCGATCACTTTTTTGGGGTCCGTTACCTTGAGCGATTTCTCATCCTTCAGGCACCCAAACTTCGGCACTTCGATAAATGCCGAGAGTGTGCGATCGGTCCGGCTGCTGCTGAATGAATCCTTCCAGCTTGAGGCGACGAGATTTTGCTCGATCTTCTGGAATGCGAGTTCGATCGAATCCTTGTACCGTATCGGATGAACCTGGAGCATCTTTTCGAGATCGTCGTTGCGGCAGATGACCTCGACCTTCATGCTATTGACAAGATTCACCGCGAGCGGATACGAGATCGACGTTACGAAATACAGCCAGTAGGACGAAAGTCTCGGCGTCATCACGGGCACGGTAATGATCCAACGCTTCAATCCGCGCACATGGCAGTATTGCTGGAGCATTTCCTCGTAGGTAAGAATGTCGGGCCCGCCGATGTCGAACGATGTGTCGTAGCACTTCTCATTATGAAGCACCCCGACGAGGTAGCTGATGACATCTCGAATTGCTATCGGCTGGCAGCGGGTATTCAACCACTTTGGTGCGATCATCACGGGCAATTTTTCCGAAAGATCGCGAATGATCTCGAAGGATGAACTACCCGAACCGACAATGATGCCAGCGCGCAGTACCGTCAGATGGTACTGCTTACATGCGAGCACCGATTCAACGTTCTTGCGCGATGCCAGATGCTTCGAAAGCTTATCTTCGTTGACGATCCCGCTGAGATAGATCACCTGCTCGGCAGTGGTCGTCTCGATGTACCGCTTGAAATTCTTGGCAGAGGTCGATTCGAGATCTTCGAAATCCCCCTTTGCGATCGACATCGAATGGATCAGGTAATAGGCAGCGTCGATGTTCTTTGGGAGATTATCAAGTTGCGGTTCTAGGAAATCAACCTCCACAACTTCGATCTGCGAACGAAGATGTTCGTCAACGCGGAACCGGTTCTTGTCGCGCACGCAGCAGATGACGGTATGGCCTTGCTGAAGGAGAATGGGAAGCAGCCGCTTGCCGACATACCCTGTCGCGCCGGTGAGTAAGATTCGCATGGAGCTTGTGATCGGTTCTTACTTTCAATACGCGAATCTGGGCCCGATCAGATTGTCGAATGCATCGCAAACCGGTCACACCCGACTGCAGTGCTACGCTTCGGCAGATTGGATCTTCGCAAAGTTCTCGACCGGGCTTCTTCCAAATCTACGGTCCAACTCATCGACAGCGAGCTTGATGACGATCGGGCGGCCATGCGGGCATACGAAGGGGACTGCGGTCTGAAAAAGTTGTTCGATCAATACGTGCATTTCTTCCTGCTGCAGTTTGTCGCCAGATTTTATCGCAGCGCGGCATGCAAAGCTTGCGGCAAGCGCTTCACGGCCCGCGAGCAATTTTGTCTCGCCGAATTCTTCATACGCCTCCAGCACTTCCCGAAGGATCGACTCTTCTCTGCCGCTCCGGACATCGCCAGGAATACCTTCGACAACAATGCTGACACCTCCAAAAAAGCGAATCTGAAATCCGAGTCGCGTGAGCTCGGGCAGCAATTCTTTGATGAGCGCCATCTCACGCGGAACAAGGTCGATCGTTTGAGGAAAAAGCAATTGCTGTGAATAGGGCGCGTTCTCTTCGATCGACCGTAGGACGCGCTCATAGAGGATACGCTCATGGGCGACGTGTTGATCGACGATCATGAGTCCGGACTTGATCTGCGAGAAAATATATTTGTTGTGCAACTGCCAGAGCACCGGCTTATCGCGCAAGACTTCCGCAGCAAGCGGAGAACGCTCGGGTTGCGATGTGCTTAATGGGATTGAAATTTTTCCACCGTCTTTTGTGATCGCAGCGCCGCCCAAACCGGCCGACTCCGCCATCGCGTTGCCGCGAAACATGTCTGGAGCGGTCGCACCAAATAATCGTTCGAGCGTTCCGAGTCCCTGCGATTGATCGCGTTTGTGCGGCGGCACGGGATTCTTCGACACACTTCCGTTGGAGGTGCTCGTAGAACCGGTTGGTGTTGCAGTTGCGCGCTCTGCCCCGCTCGTGAGTTCGGCAGCGGATCCATTTGCCGTCGCATATTCAGGAAAGCGCATGCGCGCCATCTTGCCGGTATTATTGATATTTTCCGGGAGCGTCATCTCGGGCATGATCCCCCCATCGGCCACGTTTGCCTGCGTTGCGCGCTGAAGGGCGGCCTGGATCGCACGACGAACCTCCTCTGCAACGCCGCGCTCATCCTCAAATTTTACCTCGAGCTTTTGCGGATGCACATTCACATCGAGCTTGGATGGCGGAAGCTCGATAAAAAGAAACGCAGAAGGAAACGCACCCTTCTCGACCATGTGCTCGTAGGAGCTTTGCACGGCATAGCTCAAACTCCGCGACTGCACCGGTCGGCCGTTGACGAAATAAAACTGTTCGGTCCGAACGCGTTTGACGAAACTCGGCGCGCTCACAAATCCGAAGACGTGCATCGCGCTTGAGACGTTTTCAACTGGAATCAGTGCGCCACGAAGTCTGGCGCCAAAGATCTGTTCGATGCGCTCCGGCAGCGGACGAAAAGCGGGAAGATCGAAGACACAATCGGAATCGCTCACGAGAATAAAGCGAACGTCGGGATGCGCGAGCGCGGCTTTGGTTACGGTGTCTACGATATGCTTGAACTCCGTCGCTTCGCTCTTCATGAATTTCCTTCGTGCAGGAATATTAAAGAAGAGATTTCGGATCGAGATCGCAGAGCCTTCATCGCACGCCGTCGCTTCGAACTTTCGGCGGATGCCTCCTTCAACTTCGACGAGCGTGCCCAGTTCATCTTCACGCCGCCGCGTGCGTAGTTCAAATTGCGAAACACTCGCGATCGCCGCAAGTGCTTCGCCGCGGAATCCGAAGGTGATCAGTTCATCGAGATCATCAAGCTTCGAAAGCTTGCTTGTTGCGTGGCGCTCGACCGACATCTGCGCATCCGCGCGCGACATCCCCTTGCCATCGTCGATCACCTGGATCAGCGCCTTGCCCGCATTCTTCAGGACGATCGTGACCGTCTCGGCCTTTGCATCGATCGAATTCTCGATCAACTCCTTGACCACCGATTCCGGACGCGTGACGACCTCACCGGCTGCAATTTTCTGCGCCAGTTGCGGACTTAAACGATGGATGATCGAATCACTCACGGGTTATTGTTGGTCTCGGATTTGTCAAGCTAATTCGGAACACCAAAACTGAAAAAAAAGCCCCGAAGGATCTGATGATGGGTAGAACCGAATCAAAATGAGCCTCAGCAGGTTAAAATTTACAGCACTTCTCAAGCAATGGCGATGAACTATCAGCACATCATTACGATCGAAGCAGGCAAGCGTGGAGGCCGCCCGTGCATCCGGCACATGCGCATAACCGTCTGGGACGTATTAGGTTGGCTGGCCAGCGGGATGTCGAACGAGGATATCCTAAATGATTATCTAGAATTGACCGAAGAGGATATCCGCGCAGTACTCTCCTATGCATCGGACCGCGAGCGCCCGGCTTTCATTGCTGCATGAAGTTGTTCTTCGATTAAAATCCATTTGGGTTTGGAGGAAACTTAGAACTGGAAGCTCGGCGTTCGCCTCAATGCTGTCTCTTTTTCATACGCCATCCACTCTGATGAAGACATTCTGGCAACTCCTGCTGCTTTCAATTACTGTAGCTACTGTCGCGAGTTCAGCTCCGGCGATAGCCCAGCTCTTCGTGGACCACAATTCGGTCGCACCCTCGCGATCCAAGGTGACCTTGAAGTAGAGATGAAGGTCGGTTCATGAACCAGCTTGCTACGTCGAAATGCGACTCGATAACTTTGTATTTGTGTCTTCGTTAATTCTGCCGTTCTGTGAACCATCCCAGCGTGGTTGGGGAGTCGGTTCAACGCCTTCTCCAGCAGAACGATCAATTCCGAACGCCTTCCCTTGTTGCTCCGCAGCTCTTCGTTAACTTTTTTATATCCATCCTTCGTGTAATGGTATATCAATGTCACCTCACAGGGAGTTAAGACAGTTGAGTGAGCGCATCATTGCTGCTTTCTACCTTTTTCAGCTCCTCAGCAAGATGCTTCAGTACATATTTTTCCGTTCGACTCATTCACTTCAACAATCTGAGGTGTTCGTCAATCCCGATCATCCTCTCTCCTCAACCTCCACCGTTTGCGCTTCCCCCTGGAACATCTCGTCGCCGAAGAGGGCCTTGGCGAATTGTTCGGGATCGAATGGCTGGAGATCGTCGATCTGCTCGCCGACGCCGATATAGCGCACGGGCATTTTGAATTCGTTCGAGAGCGCGACGACGATGCCGCCTTTGGCTGTGCCGTCGAGCTTCGTCAGCACAAGTCCGGTGATCGGGGCGACCTTTGTAAATTCTTTCGCTTGCTGTACTGCGTTTTGACCGGTCGTCGCATCGAGCACAAGATAAACTTCGTGCGGCGCATCAGGTGTGAGCTTTTGCATCACGCGCGACATTTTACCAAGCTCTTGCATGAGGTTCGCCTTATTGTGCAGGCGACCGGCGGTATCGATCAGCACAACATCAGCTGCGCGCGAGATCGCAGCTGCGACTGTATCATAGGCCACGGCCGATGGATCGGCACCAGGATGCTGCTGCACGATCTCGACGCCCGCTCGCTCGGCCCACACTTCCAGCTGCGAATTCGCGGCCGCACGGAAGGTATCGGCGGCACCGATGATCACTTTTTTTCCGGCTTTCCGATAGTTCGATGCAAGCTTTCCGATCGTCGTAGTTTTGCCGACGCCGTTCACTCCGACGATCATAATGACGTATGGCTTTTTATCGACAGGCGTCGAGAATGGATCTTCGGCAAGAGAGCGAGTACCATCTTGCGTCAGCGCTTTGGTGATCTCGAGCCGGAGTTCGTCGCGAAGCTGATCGGCTTTCGACCACTTCATGAAGGTCATCTTTTCGATCAGATTCGCAATGATCTGCTCCGTCGTCATCACGCCCATATCTGCCAAAAGCATCGTCTCTTCGATCTCAGACATCAGTTGATCGTCGATCGCACGCGATTGATAGAAGACGCGGTTGATCTTTCGAACAAAATCGTCGTGCGATTTACGAAGGCCGTCGCGAAGTTTTGTGAGCTTGAATTTATCGAAAAAACCCATAGGAGCAGAGTAAAGATTGCGTTGAGTCGTTTTGCGTTGAGCGAACGAGGAACACCAAAAGGGCTTGGGAGGCTCCTTCGGTTGGCCGTCTGAGATCAGTCAGCCTCATTGGTCAAATCACAATCTCCAATCGACGATGCGAAAGTGTTCGCCATCGCTTCGAAGCATGATCGCTCCTTGCCGGTCGGTGCGAAGTATTTTGGCTCCTGAATGTCCCCAGACATTTAATGCATAGGCCGCCGGATGACCGTAACGATTGTTCTCACCGACGGAGATGATCGCGTAACGCGGCGAAACGGCATGTACAAATTCATTCAGCACGCTGCCTGCACTTCCGTGATGGGCAACCTTTACAACATCGCTGTGAAGGAGCGCTCCGTAATTTCTCACCAGCATTGCTTCATCGACCGCTTCGATGTCGCCCAGGAAAAGCGCACTCGCATTTTTGTAGACCACTTTCAACACCAGGGAGCCATTGTTCAATCGTGCGCCGCGCGCCGGACCGAGCCGATCGACCAACACGCCCGGAGGGTGCAACGCATACACGATAAGATCGGGCTCGAGTTGAATCCGGTCACCGGCCGAAATTCGGACGACATGTGAATGCTCTCGAATGATCGTTCGATCGAGTGCAAAAGCAAGCGGATCGGTCACGCGTTCGCCCGACCAGTAATAGGTCGAAATGCCAGGTCGGGAAGCCAGAATGGATGCACCGCCATAGTGATCGCGATGCATGTGGGTGAGGAATGCAGCATCAATCGCGTGAATCCCCTCGCCCTCAAGCGTCGGAATGACCGCACGCTCTGCGCGAGTGACATTTGAGAGGCTTATTCCTCCCAGATCGATAAAATAGGAATGGCCCTCCGGGCTCTCCAGCATGAAGCAATCACCCTGGCCAACGTCATAGGCCATCAGCGTAAGTTGCGATTCATTGCGAACGATCGGGCTTGAAAAGGGAACAAGAAAAAGTGTGAACGCCAGAATAGAGATCGCAAAACTTCCTCGCGCAGCAAGATGCTTGAGATCGCCCGATCGAACCACGTAGAGCAAGAGAACAATGCTCACGAGCAACACGATCAGCGAAGGCCTCTCGACAGCGACGGATGCGCGTGGAAGATTCGCTGAGAGATGCGTCAGGCCAAGCAGTACGTTACTAAGTGCGGTCACACCGTCGCCATAAATTTGGCCGAGCGTCTGCGACAGGCTTTGTATGGGAATTAACAAAAATCCGAGCGACGTGATCACACTTGCGAGTGGAATGATCGGAAGGTTGACGAAGGAGCCGACGATCGAGATCCGATGGAAATGCCAGATCGTAACCGGCAAGGTTGCTATCGTAGCAGCGAGGGAAACGGCGAATGCCTCAGCAAGCGGGCGACGAATGCCAACGCGTTTGGCAGTCATCTCTTGAAGTTTCCATAGTCGCCGAAGCTCCGGATAGATCACAGCCAGGCCCAAAACGGCAGCATACGAAAGTTGAAATCCGCCATCGAAAAGATCGAATGGCCGAATGAGAAGTGTAACAAGTCCTGCAGAGGCGATAACATTAAGGGGATCGGCTTTGCGTTCGAGGAGTCGCGAGAGCAGATAGATCTCGATCATGATAAGCGCGCGGACAACGGAGGGTTCAAACCCGACGATCGCTGAATATCCGAAGACTGTAAGCATCGTCAGGATCAACTTCACTCGCCGTTGTCGAAGTCCGATCAAGCGCAATAACTGCGCGATCAATAAGGCGATGATCGCGACATTGAACCCACTCACAGCAAGAATATGTGCGACGCCGGCATCTGTAAAATCGGAACGCGTGGATGCGGGTAGGTCGGAGCGCTCGCCAAGGACAACAGCTTCGACAAACCCGCGTGCCAAACTATCGGTGATCGAAGCAGCGATCGCGCGAGTCGCAACGCTGCGGCCGTTCGCACAAAAACGATCAAAGGCTCTTAAAATATCTGACTTCGATGCTCCTTTATCGACGACGTCATACTTATTTTTGATCATCAATCGGGATGTCACAGCATACCGCGAGAATGCATGCTCGTCCGCGGGGTATTCATACGGATTACGAGCTTCTGTCAGGGGCTCGAGCGTGCCTGTGAGCTCGACAAGTTCACCGGCGCGTAATGTTGTTGAATCCCTCGGTGATCGAAAGGGAAATTCGACTGCGATGCGTTCGGTACTTCTTATATGTGTTTGCTCGATGACGAAAGAATCGCAGGCGACGATCGTCGTTGTTTTTTCAG
>JBBSDW010000127.1:0-9761 GCA_038240295.1 Kapaibacterium sp. (SeqCode) | reverse complement strand
GTCTCGATCCAAGACTGATCCCATCCGGCGAAGATATCAGCGTAATGCCATCCTTGGTTAGCATGTAGAGCGAATCGCGTGCTGAAGGAGCCGCTACTCGAGTGATCGAATACTGGGCTGTACCAGTGACAAGATGAAAGCGATCGGAAGCAGGATCGTAGACGAAGAGTCCAGCCGAAGATCCGACGTAGATCATACCATGAAAAAGCGCGACCGATCTCAGCGTCCCCACTGTCCCCGAGATCGTACGCCATGCGCCAGAAAGATTATTCGAAGACGTTACAGCTACCGAATCGACGAGCACAACATAGGTGTTGCCACCCGACTCGATCGTCGCAACCGCAGTATCCTGATCCCGAAGGTTCGAAAACTTCGTGATCGTCTCGGCAAATTGACCGGTAGATCGGTCATAGACGGTAAGGCCGTAACCGGTAGAGAGATAAACCCGATTGCCCGAGACCGACATCGAGTTGATGATCTTATGTGTCAGGTTCTGCTTGACGATGATGTCGTTCTTTTGCTGCACACGACCCGTCGACTCAGAATAGATGCAGAAGGAACCGGTGGTTCCGCCGAGGTAAACGTTTCCCGATTGGTCGGTGGCGACCGCCGTTAGTTGGTTATCGATCAAACCATCTGTATTTCGCAGGGCTTTGATATTATCGATGCTTCCATCGAACGGTGCGCGAAACGCACCTCCTGATGTCACCGCCCAGAATCCGAGCGAATCGGAAGTGACAGCGACATCTGCGATCGCACGCATGGAAGTATATGTCAACCACTGTCCGGGTTGCAATTCCTGCGCTTTGATTGCAGACTCGGCAAAGCCCGAAACGATCGCGCAGAGAATGAGAATGCGGAGAATATTGGAGAGGCGAACGTCAGAGGTGTTCAAAGTCTATGGACGGATCAGTTAAATGCCTGGATCACCGATGGATTTCTTGATTTGTGTAGTCACCGATATCATCTCGATGGCAGCGAGCGCTGCTTCGCTGCCTTTGTTATCGTCGTCAGCGCTTGAACGAACGATCGCTTGTTCGACCGATTCCGTCGTGAGCACTCCGCACCCGATAGGAATTTTATAGCGCAAGGATACATTGGCAATCGCGCGCATGGCCGCCTCGGACACATGTTCGAAATGCGTCGTTTCGCCGCGCACCACGCAGCCTAACGCGACGAGTGCATCGAAGTTGCCGGATGCAGCCATCTGTTCGAGTGCCAGTCCGATCTCGAAGGCTCCGGGTACGTATGCGATCAACACGCGCGATTCGTCGATACCGGCAGCGACGATTGCTCGCATCGCACCAGCCAGCAGATCCTCAGTTATCTCCCGATTCCATCGGCTAAGGACGATACCGATCTTGTGATGTTCGCCGTCAAACTCTCCACGGATAATGCGGGCCATTGTTTCCTTTGGGTTCTTGGTAATCTCGAAAAATGGAACAAGAAGGCCGCGCGCATTATTCCGCGGCCACAGGTGGGTTCAGATTGTCCATCAAGGCAATTTGCCCATTCTTCAGGCGCATCGTTTTCGTCATTGGTTCTCCAAACGGCGCTGCGTTCGAGGTAAGCACGAATATCGTCATGCCTCGTGCATGTTCTGCGCGGAGCGCCTCGCGGATCGTTGCCGCCGATCGTTCATCGAGGTTTCCCGTGGGCTCATCGGCTATGAGCAGCAAGGGCTCCCGCACGACCGCTCGCGCCATGGCCGCACGCTGCTGCTCGCCGTGCGAAAGCTGACGTGGAAAAAGCTTGCGATGACCTTCAAGATCGTAGCGCTCCATCACACGAGAAACTTTCGCATTTCGATCGTAGCGCGCCTGCGCCGATTGAATATCAATGGCAATGTGAATGTTCTCCTCGATCGTCTTATCTTCGAGAAGCTGAAAATCATTCGAGATAAGACCTATCGAGCGAAGGTATCGCGCCCGCTTTGGTCCACGGAGCGCGCTGAGGTCATACGAACCAACGACGGCCTTCCCTGAGCGAATCGGAAGCTGGCAGGTCAACACCTTGACAAGTGTAGATTTTCCTGAACCGGTTGCGCCCTCGATCACACCGAATATACCTTTGTCGAGAACATAGTCAACAGACTGAAGCACCTCCTGCTTTGCTCCAGGGTAGCAGGCTGAGAGTTGCGAGAGCTGGATCATTTCTGCATATCACATTTTCGCATATCACATTCCCGCATCTTAGAAGAAGGCCCGGATGTGATGCCGAAGCTCATGGACGCCGTTGACCCGTTCGATCGCGACCACATCAAAGCGACAATCCACATCGCTGAGCTTGTTCACGTAATAATACATGGCCGCCACTTTTTTCAGTTGCGCCTGCTTTCGCGGCGTGATCGATTCTTCGGGAGTGCCGAAATCAAACTGCGTCCTCGCCTTGACTTCGACGAAAACCAGAACGGCGCCATCATAGGCTACGATGTCGATCTCGCCGATACGGCCGTACTGAAAATTCCGCTTAACGATCTTATATCCCAAACCCGCCAGAAACCGACAGGCTTCCTCCTCACCGGCTCCTCCAGCTTTTTTGCGTGGCGCGATTGCTTCTGGTGGCATAATCACTCAAGTGTTGATAGGTCGATCTCTTCGAATAAGTCCCAATCCTTGATCGCTGTCGGGCCGAAGCTAAGGCGATGGATCGGCGTCACGCCATGGAGTGCGATCGCGTCACGATGCTCTCGTGTGCCATAGCCCTTATGTTGTGCAAAGTTATAGTCGGGATACTGCACGTGCCACTCGCGCATGATTCTGTCACGCGTCACTTTTGCAAGGATCGACGCTGCAGCGATATGCGGCGACTTCGCATCGCCATCGACTACGGTTTGAAACGGAAAAGTAAGCTCCGTCCGAAAATAATTGCCATCGATCAAAAGCATCTCCGGACTCGATGTGCATTGCGAAACAAGCGACTGCACGGCAAGTACCATGGCGCGCATCGTCGCCTGCAAAATGTTGATCTCGTCGATTACTTCGTTCGAAACGATGCCGACGCCATAGGGCACTCCAAGCGAGGTGATCGCAGAATAAAGCTCCTCGCGAGTCTCTTCGTTCAGCTGCTTCGAATCATTGACCCCGCGCAGATTCTTCGGAAGCTTCTGACAAAGTTCATAGGGCAAACTGATCGCTGCGGCGACGACAGGCCCCGCCAGCGGGCCGCGCCCCGCTTCGTCGATACCCACAAGAAGTCTGCGCCCAGCGTCCCAATGAGGCCGTTCGATCTTCCATCCGAGTCGTTTCGCCCGTTTTTTTGGACGCGCTTCCGTCACGTTAATGTTGAATAAAGATACTGTTCTAAGAATGCTGGACTAAAATTGCTTGATGAGTCCAAAATGCAGTTTGGCCTGATCGAGCGGTTCGCCTTTCGCCAAACCAACACTTACCGATAGAATACCAAGCGGACTTTCGACCTGGGCACCGATTCCGTAACTGACCGGATAGAGCGTCTGTTCCGTGGCGTCTCCTCGAATTGCATCTCGGAACAAATATCCCAGATCGGAAAAAACAAAAAGGAACGAGGATCGCCCTGTCATTGCGCGATACTCAAGATTTACGTATGCATAACGCGAGATCAGAAAATTGGCTTCGCGATATCCGCGCAGCGAACGAATGCCCCCAAGCCGCACGAGATCGCTCGCATCCAGCGAGTCGTTCGACGTGACATCATGAGAATGGATCCCGATGGCCGCGATAAATCGATCACTAATCGTCGGAAAATAAAACGAAGCATCTACTAAGACATTTGTAATCCCGACGTTGGTACCAACGCTTGAAGTGAGAAATCGCGCTGGGCCGAATAACGTCTTGGCTCCATAGGTGGCACCAAGTGCGGCGAAAATCCCATGAACGGGAGCGATTGTGTTATCGCGAGTGTCGAATGTCCCTCCAAGCCCTGTCAGCAAGGTTCGGCTATCGTATGCAATAAATGGTTGATCGGGAAGGTCGGTCGGGATGACCCGATCGAGACCGATCGTTGCGTTGATCGAAATATCTTCCGAGAAAAGAAACACGAACTCGGCTCCAATATCGGTGCGGACATACGTCGAATCCTGCTGGCGCTCTAAAAAACTAAGCGAAATATTGAGCGGCAGATGAAAAAGCCAGGGCTCCAGATATCGAACTTCTAATTGCTGCGAGCTTTGTGTTTCATGATCGTAGTTGAGCGAACCGTTTCTTCCCGTTCCAGAAATATTCCGAAAAGCCAGATCGACGAATCCGTTGATGTAGCCGGCATCGGTTGCGCTTGTTCCAGGGTTATAACCGATGACACCGTCAATCGTGGTAGTGTTCGCTTCTTTGACGCGAACGACGATCGCGACAGTCGAATCATCGATGAGATAGAGTTCAGGCTCCTGAACGGACTCGAAAAAACCGAGACGCTCCACTCGGCTTCTCGCACGTTCGATCTCGTTGGCATCATAATAACTGCCGATCGGGATTCGCAACTCACGCGTGATCACTTCGCTCGCGGTATTCGCATTACCCAACGTGACGATCCGGCCGATACGGGCACGCTTGCCTTCATCGAGCCTGAGATCAACCGCAATTTCACCATTCTGATCGTTCAACAAAAGGGATTCGAGCGAGAGCTTCGCAAATGGGTATCCGATCAACTCGTATCTTTTCAACACTTCATCGATATCGGACTGAAGCAATTTTTCATCGAGAACTTCTTGCGGGCGAGTTTGAAAGTGATGGAGAATCTCCTCCGAAGTAAATTGTGTAGCGCCGGTTAACGTAATCCCTCCTAAGAGATACTTGGCACCTTCATGTAGATAAATTACGAGCGAAAAGCCTGTGGCACTGTCGGCGGCAAGTGGAAGAATTCGTGCCGAATCAATGTGAGCTTTGTAATAACCGGACGAAGTGTAGCGACGTATCAGGACTTCTTCGATCCGCTGAACGCTGAGGAGCATCTCGCCCTGAGAGCCAAATTGTTGTGGAAGTTGGATCGGGATAGACTGAACGGCACTGTTCAATCCAACCGAATCGAGTGCGATGTTCCCGCGATAACTGATGCCAGTGATGGTCCATCGTGGCGAAGCCTGCACAGATGCGGACAAAAGCAGCAGCAGACAGCACACGATGAGCCGTTGGCGCATTCGGACACTTAGCCGATCCGGCATTCGAGCCAATCAAGCGCAGGAACCCGCAACGATTTTGTTTTATCGAGATGAAAGTGTACCGCAAATTTCAGTATTCCGCCTGCTTCCACCATCGATCTCGGGAGCGCGACTTCAGCCGCATAACGCATTACACCACGCCCTGCTAGCCCGATCGGCGATTGATCGGCAGACTGACTCATCCCAAAGTTTCCATGCGCAAAACGAATCTTCAATCCAGCAGGATATGCAAATTCGAGCTGAAGCCCTTCAATGCTTCGACCGATCGGTAATACTCGGATGAAAATTTCTTTGTCATTCCAGCCGACGCGTATATCGTCTGCTATCGAACCGGAGCTTCGCGTCATTGCGCCCCGCTGCTCGACCTGAAGTGTGATCGCATTCTCCCATCCATCGAGCCCACTCGCACCGTCCAGCACTGGTGTGATGGTGCCGTTTCCGCTCTTCCCATTGCGACTTTGGGCAAGAGCGGTTGCTTGAATCTGAATCGGAACGAGAAGGTACTCCGGAACGCGTTCGTCAAGCAGAGAATAAACAGCGCGAAGATGTGCCCTAAAGAGTTCGTCGAATTCCGACTTGCGATCGGTCGGATGATCGTCGCCATACCACCAGAACCAATCGCTGCCCTCGGAAATCCGAAGTTCTTCGTGCGCCCGCGCGAGACATTCCTTAAGATGTGTATCGGACTTGATCTTATCAGCACCTGCTCGCCGCATGTATCGATCGAGAGCGCGCTTGGCTAGCTCGAGCGCTTCCCAAGCGGTGTTCTCTTCCGGATGACCGATCCAAATATTAAATGTCCCCTCGATCCAGGAGCCGGGCGTAAAATGTTCGAGTCTGCGGCTTGTCTCTCGGCATGCGTCGTAGACCGCGCTCATTGTGCTCGGGACGAGCTCGGGTGTGCTCGTCAAGCGTTCGTAAAGCGTTGAGAGAAATTCGTAGCCATTCTTCGGGTAGTACTCCCAACAATTCTCCCCGTCGAGAATGATGTTTACGACGGCCTGCTGAAGCACTTCTTCGCCATAGGCAGTAATGATCCGATGCCGGATGTCGAGCAGTTGCCAGATAAAATCGTTCGTCGCCTCGGTTACAGATTTATTTTGATAATCGAAGCCGATCAGATCACTAAGGTGATGATCGCGAAAAAACATCGTGATCGTTTTTTCGCTGGCATCGAAATGCCAGGGGAAATATTTCGCAAGATCTCGGTGATCCGATGCCGGAGAAGTACTTTCGATCGCACGATTTAAAATCGCTTCGTCAGTTGCGACCCACTCATAGCCAGCTTCGATCGTAAGCGCGAGTGTGGCCTCGGATACACTTCCCTCGCTCGGCCACATGCCTCGAGGTGCGATCCCGAATGTAGCTGCGCTATATTTTCGACCAGTTTCGATCTGAACCCGCGCCTCGTCCTGATGTTGGAATGGAAATCTGGGCAGCGTCACATCGGGCATCGCGACTCGCGCACAGTTCGTATCGATTAGTAACGGAAGTATCGGATGATAAAACGGCGATGCCGTAATTTCGATCTGACCATTTTTTATCAGCTTCTCATGGAGCGGGATCACCTGGCCGACGATCTCCCAAAGCTGCGCCATGAGCTGCGACTTCTCCTCTTCGGTAAAATCGACATCCTTCAACAGAAGAGATCTGGCCGGATCGTTTCGTCGTGAGAATTCTCCCGTCCAGGCCAGCGCATAATGCACAGCGAGATCGCGGAAGTCCTGATCGGTAAAGGCTCCCGAGGTCGCAGCTTCTTTTTGCTTATGGATCTGCGCCCGATCGTAAAGCTCCGAATACCTGCGCGATCGCCGGATCACGTGATCGATATGCGCATTAAAGAAATGTTCGAGCATGAAGAGCCGCTCCTCCTCGCTGAGTTGGCTCGAAGGCTTCTCCATGCAAACGATCACCGGATCGATCACCTTTCCATCGAGATAATCCTTGAGCTGATTAAGAAGCGATGGCACGAGATTAAACGTCGCACGCATGTTGGGCACGCGTTCGATATGCTGCGCCATTTCGAGGTAATCCTTCGTCGCATGAAGCCACACCCACGGAAGGATTGCGTGCGAGCCCGTACGGTAGTATGGCTGATGTTGATGCCACAAAAAACAGACGCGAAGCGTGGAGAGAGTCTGGTCAGTCATTGACGAAGATTATGTACACACGCGCTAAAAACCAATGGGCGGAAAGATACCTTCCTGCCCATTCGATATTCGAATCGGCTACGGAATCACTCGATAACTTCGACGTGGTGTCGTTGCGACTCCTGCGCGATCTTATCTGCAAACTCCCTCGGCGCCTCTTCGTAGTGGTCGAACTTTTGCTTATGCGAGCCTTTGCCCTGCGTTAACGATCGAAGCCTCGTCGAGTAATGATGTAACTCTGCAAGCGGCACGATTGCGCGAATGACTTCGAACGAGCCGCGAGTTTCCATGCCGAGTACTTTACCCCGGCGCGAGGAAATATCACCAAGCACATCGCCCATGTGATCGCCCGGAACGGTCACCTCGAGTTCAAAAATAGGCTCGAGCAATACGGGCCTCGCAGATAAGAATGCCTCCCGGAACGCCATTTTACCGGCGGTCTTGAATGCGTTCTCATTCGAATCGACCGGATGCTCCTTCCCGTCGTAAAGCGTAACTTGCAGATCGACCACTGGATAGCCGGCAAGCGGGCCGTTGATCAGAAATTCGTGAATACCTTTGTCGACGGCGGGAATATGCTTGCCCGAAACAACGCCGCCAACGATGGCATCGACGAACTCATAGCCATCGCCACGTTTGCGTGGTGCGAGTTTGATCGCGACTTCGCCAAACTGGCCGGCGCCTCCCGATTGTTTTTTATGACGATATCGTGTCTCTGCACTCGATCTGATCGTCTCGCGAAAGGGGATCTTCGGTTCGACAATTTCGACATCAACTTTGAATCGCTCCTTCAAGCGTTTGAAAATAATATCGATGTGAAGTTCGCCCTGACCTTGAATAAGCGTTTGATGGAGCTCGCCATCCTGCACGATCACAAACGTCGGATCTTCCTCGTGGAGCGCGTGCAAGCCCATCGCCATCTTCTCTTCTTCGCCTTTATTCTTTGCACGAACTGCACTCGTGATCACGGGTGCCGGGAAGTCGATCGGCTTCAAGACTACCGGGAATGACCTGCTCGAGAGCGTATTATTCGTGTGGGTGTCTTTTAGCTTTACAGCCGCCGCAATGTCGCCTAAGCCGGCACTTGGGACCTCCTTGCGTGTCTTGCCTACCATTTGAAAAAGCTGGCCTACGCGTTCGGATTTTCCATTACCTTCATTGACAAGGTCGAGACCGGAGTGAATGCTGCCATGATGCACGCGGAAAAAAGAGAGATCGCCCAAATGGGTTTCACTTACGGTCTTGAAAACGAAGAGCGTCGTTGCATCCTTGGGAGCGCTATTCAGGCTCACCTCTTTTTGTGTCTCAGGATCTATCCCATGAACATCCGCGATGTGATCTTCGGGTGCGGGCGCATTCGTCACAATGAATTCGAATAACCGTTTGGTACCAATGTTCTTTTCACCGCTCGCGCAAAGCACTGGAAACAGTTTGCGGTGTGCGAGCGATTCGTGAATACCCCCTGCGAAATGTGACTCCTCAAGCTGTCCATCGCTTGCGAAAAACTCTTCCATCAGTTGATCGTCGCTCTCAGCAACAATTTCGACCAACTCTTTATGCAACGCGTCGGCCTTGTCTTTGATACTCGCGGGGATATCGGTCTCCATATACTTTCCGGAGCCATCGCCCGAGAAACTGAGCAACCGCATCTTCATCACATCTACGATCGAGTTAAAGCCCGGTCCTGGATTGTAAGGAAATTGTACTACTGCGACTTCATGTCCGAAGTGCGATTTGAGTTCGTCTACGACGCTATCGAAATCGACGCCTGAGCATTCGAGCTTATTGACGACGAAGATCACCGAATTCTGATCGTCGTTGCAAAACGACCACGCCTGATCCGTGCCGATCTCGACACCTGCCGAAGCATTGATCACAACTGCCGCGGTGTCTGCTACGTGTAAGGCCGCGCGAACTTCACCGGCGAAATCGGAATAGCCAGGGGTGTCGAGCAGGTTTAACTTGGAGTTCTGCGTGTTAAGCGTGAGAAGCGACGTATTGATACTGTGCTTTCGCGAGATCTCGTCGGGATGATAATCGGAAAGTGTGTTGCCTTCGAGGATGGTCCCTCGGCGAGTGGCCGCGCCTGCGGCAAACGCGATGCCTTCGGCAAGTGTAGTCTTGCCGGAGCCGGCATGACCGACCAATGCGACATTCCGGATCTGGGAAGATCCCGACGCACCGGGTGTGTTCGGTGTACCCATGGCTATTCTCCTTCTGTTGTTAAATGAACAATGCGTAGTGAGCGGCCTGGGCCCCGTCAGCGATCGACCGAGAATGAGTCCATGCCGGTGATACAATATAATAGGAAGATTGCGAGGGGTTTGGTTCTCGTAGAACAACGATTAATAAAATCTCCTCTTCTGCCAAGGAGAGGCTTTTTATTTTAAAAGTCGGCGGATGAAAGAACGGATGCAAAACGCACTAAACCAGCAGCAACAATCTCAGAACAGCCTCTGCCTTCAACTTCCAGCAACGAT
>JBBSDW010000126.1:0-9787 GCA_038240295.1 Kapaibacterium sp. (SeqCode) | reverse complement strand
TCGTGAGGTTCGTCACTTGCGATTCCGGAATGTTGCCAGTAAAACTTGTTGCAGAGCCTGCGGTCCCTGAAATATTTCCTTGAATCGTTGAGGTAAAGGTCTTCACACCAGCTATCGACTCTGCGCCTGTCTGATGCACTACAGATGCATCGACTGCTTTGGCCGCGAGATCGGTCGTGAGGTTCGTCACTTGCGATTCCGGAATGTTGCCAGTAAAACTTGTTGCAGAGCCTGCCGTCCCTGAAATATTTCCTTGAATTGTTGAAGTAAAAGTCTTGACTCCAGCAATCGACTCCGCTCCCGTTTGATGCACTACCGCTGCGTCGCTTGCTTTCGTTGCGAGATCAGTCGTGAGATTTGTGACTTGCGATTCGGTGATCGGCGAAGTCAGCGTGTTCGCCGAGGCCGCGTTGCCATTTAGATTCGCAGTGATCGGGCTCGTGAATGTTTTTGCTCCTGCGATCGTCTCGATGCCTGCCAAATGCACGACTTGCGCATCGGTTGCTTTTGCGCTGAGGTCGCTGGTAAGATTCGTGACCTGAGACTCTGTTATCGCACCTGATAAATTTGTCGCTGTTGTAGCGGTCGCTGCATTCCCGCTAATGTTTATCGCGGCGGAACCTGGAGAAATGTTTGACGGGGTAATATTCGTAATTCCCGATCCATCAATAATGGGAAGCGCTCCGGTGATCTTCGAACCACTCAATGATACGATTTGCGCATCCACGATGGCCGCGTTGGTGGCAAGCTGCGCCGCGGTAATGCCGGAAAGATTTGTTAAGGGTACGAGACCATTAAGCTGAGTGGCAGGCAACAGAGTTAGGCCAGCGCCGCTGCCGATAAAACTTTGCGCTGTCAACGAGCCGCTCGCGATGAGGTCGGGTCCATTGTTCGTCAGCACACTTGATGGCATCCACATTGACCCGTTCCAATACAGCGTTTGACCAATGAGCAATCCTTGACCGACATATCCGGCGGTAGGCGCATTTGGTGGGATGATGGGAAGCGTGTAGTCGATAGAACTCTGCATCGACGGGACATAGATCGAGTAATTGATGCCGTTACCGCCATTAATCACGATTCCTCCGACGTGTATCATTGTTGCAGGGGAGTTTGGTTGAGCCGAAGCCGAACGCGAAAAAGCACAAAGCAAAAGCACCAGTGCGATGGTCGTACGAATCATAAAATTTCTGGAAGTAGGGTGTGAATATTATTGCGACGGGACCGAAATACTGAATAGGTCAGTTCGAAAACGTGCGCTTTTCGAAATATAATAAATCCCACACAGAAAAGCAAGCTCGGCTTACGACATTGGGAAATTTTGGGAAACTTTTACTATGATGTGGGAGTGAAGGTCAAAGGGTGTGCTTTCTATAAGCCAAGCTCTTGCATTCGACCATTTTTTTTCATATCTTCGCATAACCGGGTCCCTTCTCAGGGTCCCGGAAGCGATGCTATTTGTTACTTCTAAAATCACCGATAACCACTTCTGACGGGCCGCCGTTTGGATGTGCGTGTTATCATCTGTCTTGTTACTTCTTTAATCTGCGTACGATATGCGTAAGATCTTGCTTTGTGTTTTTGTGCTCGTGTTCTGCCTTTCCATTGAGGCCGGTACTTCTGCAACAGCCCAGACGCCTACGACCGATCCGGTCGAACTCATTCAGGAGCGTGCATCCTATGTGGTTGCATCCATCATGCAGCGAAGTTCTGCGCGAACGTCAAAGTTCAATCAGGAAATGTCGAAGATCAATTTGCTGCGACCGCTCGACGCTGCAAATCTCGATGCCGATCATATTCCAGTGACGATGAAAAAGATGCAGGACTTCCTCGATTTTCTCGGACAGTACCGCGATTCGAGCACGGCGATCATCAAGACGCTCGAAGATTCTGTCGCCGCATTTCGCGCAGTGATGCCACGCAACTACCAGGAGACGTTCCTCTCTTCTTTTCTCAAGGCCTACACCGACGATTCAAAAGCGTTCGATTCCTACACGCTTGCCATCAGCTCGCTCGATAAGCAGGTGACAGAAGTGTTGCATTTTCTCGAGCACTCGAAATACAAGGTCGTAAATAAAACGGTAAAGTTCAACGACCCGGATGAATACAAAGGCTATCAGCTGCTCATGCGAACCCTCGATGAGCGCAACACCGAACTCAGCAAAGCCTCACTGCCGCCACGCGAAACGCAAAAAGCCTTGCAACACGCGCTCGAAACGCTCTTCGCAGATCCCGGGCAGTAGCGTACGAAATAGATTGAGCTTCTCTTGATGGCGAGGCCGCGCATCAATGGCCGCGCCTGTTTGCATGAGGGCTTTCATATTAAACCCCAAAGCTTTTGAACGAGAGCTTGCGCTCCAAAGCGCCCCCCTTTTGATGAAGGGCGACGCATCAAAGCCAACTCCATTAGAAGGAGGGCTACGATCAAAGCCCCCTCATTTTGAAGGAGGGGGTTGGGGGGTGCTTTCCCCGTATTTTTGAGCGTTAACATTCGCCACAACTATGGCCATCAACGTTAGGCAGATCTCGTCGCTCAAGGATAAGAAGAAGTTTATTCAACTGCTTTGGGATATTTATCGCGGCGACCCAAACTGGGTCGCGCCGCTGATGATGGACCGTCTGAAGCTGATCGACGAAAAGAAAAACCCGTTCTATCATCACGCTGAGGTCGCGTGGTTCATCGCTGAAGATGAAGAGAAACCCGTCGGACGCATTGCGGCGATCGTTAATCACAACCACAACACGTTCTATAACGACCGCGTAGGCTTCTTCGGATTTTTCGAAAGCTATCACGACCAACCGATTGC
Source organism: Kapaibacterium sp. (SeqCode) (assembly GCA_038240295.1). GTDB lineage: Bacteria > Bacteroidota > Ignavibacteria > Palsa-1295 > Palsa-1295 > JABDDM01. Next base: position 6,980 of record JBBSDW010000126.1, on the reverse strand, counting down.
GGATGCGCTTTTTAACGCTGCCGAGAATTTCCTGCGCCGCAAAGGAATGACTACTTCGCGCGGACCAGAGAATCCTTCGATCAATGACGAAGTTGGGCTTCTTGTTGAAGGCTTCGATCGCCCGCCCGTCATGCTCATGACGTACAATCCGAAATATTACAGTGAACTGATCGAAAAGGCTGGTTACCGAAAAGAGAAGGATCTTTACGCGTGGCTGCTTTCGCAGGAGGGCGCGCACTCGGCGAAACTTGAGCGCGTCGCAAAGGCGATGCAGTCGCGCAACAAGATCACTGTCCGCTCATTCGACAAAAAACATTTTGCGCGCGAAGTCGAGATCATCAAACGCATTTACAATGCCGCGTGGGAAAAGAACTGGGGCTTCGTCCCTTTTACCGATGCGGAAATGGATTTTCTCGCTGCCGATCTCAAACAAATATTCGATCCTGATATCGTTCTCTTCGCCGAAATGAATGGCGAGCCTGTCGGCTTCGGGCTTTCGCTGCCCGATATCAATCAGGCCTTTCATGCGGGTCCGAAGATTCCGCCAGGGCTTATGAATCTTCCGATCGGTGTTTTCAATCTGCTCACAGAAAAGAAGTCGATCGACACCGCTCGCATCCTTGTGCTTGGAGTACTCAAGGAATTTCGCGGTCGCGGGATCGACGCATTGCTTTATTGGGAGACGATGGAACGTGCAAAGAAAAAAGGATATAACTTCGGCGAAGCTTCCTGGGTGTTGGAAGATAACAAACCGATGAACCGCGCCGCGCAAATGATGAACGGCGAAAAGTACAAGACGTACCGCGTCTACGAAAAAACGCTCTGATGGAGACCGACACAAGAAGCAAATTCTACGATCGATACGTCTCGACGTTCAATGAATCGAACGCAGGCGCACTCGTAGATGATGCGGAGTCATTCAGAAGTTGGTCCGACGCACGCTACCTTCCGCATTTTAGTAGCAAAGCAAAGGATGCTCGCGTGCTTGAGCTTGGTTGTGGTCATGGCCGAATGCTACAGTATCTGAAAGCTCGCGGGTATTCGAATGTGAGAGGTGTTGATATTTCCGAAGAGCAGGTCGCACTTGCAACGAGCGAGGGACTGCAGGCGTCATGTGAAGATGTCTTCGATCACCTTCGCGCGAACCCGGATTCATACGATCTCATCATCGCGATCGACGTAGTAGAACATTTCCGCAAGGATGAACTGATCGATCTCTTCACACTCGCTCGTGGAGCGCTCCGCACGAGTGGCATCTTCCTCCTGCAGACTGTCAACGGCGAGGGCCTATTCCCCGGCCACATTATGTTCGGAGATTTGACGCATCAGACGATCTTTAATCCAAGCTCGATGGAGCAACTGATGAAATTGACTGGATTCAGCAATCCTCGTTTCGCCGAAACTGCTCCGCTTGCCGCTGGATTAAAAGGATTGCTTCGCAGCACCCTCTGGTACTGGCTTCGCATCTCGCTGAATTTCTGGCGCAAGATCGAATCAGGAAGAACACAGGCCCTCTGGACGGAGAACATGATCGTGAGTGCGCGAAAATCTTAAGTGAATTATCCAACTCTTCAAACGATGAACGGTCGCCTGCTGATCTTTACGTTTTGTGTGCTGACTCTGGCTGTCGGAACTGTGCACGGCCAGTCTGGCGATATGTTGACTCCCCCGCAGATGATCGAGTTGATGAATGCCTCGAACGTTACCTATCTCTTGGAGGGCGCACCGGCCGACTCGCTCGAGCAGGTTGCGATTCAGAATCTCTTCGTGCGTCAGAGAGCGTATACTCCGAATCCGAAGGTTGCGAAAAATGGCGAAGTCTCAAGCTGGAGCTGGCCAGGCCTGACGCAGGAAATCGCAGAAGCTGCCGAAAAGGATTTTGGCTCGGGCGACATGAACGCTGCCCGCGCAGACTACCGGAAGATCCTTGCAACATCGCCCGACTGCTATCTCGCGATTGCGAACATTGGAGATTGTTACCTAAAAGATGGCAATACCGATTCGGCGATCGGATACTATGCTAAGTCGATCGCGATCAACCCCATTGACTATTTGCCTTACTACTATAAGGCGGATGCTCTCTATCGGGCAAAGCGCTTCGAACAATCGCGTCAGGCAATGATCGACGTCCTCACGCTTCGGCCGCGATATGCCGGCGCACTTCGACAATTGCGAGGAATGCCGCAACTTGGCGTCACCGTGCACGATTCGCTTTTTGCACCGAAAGGATACGCAGAACAAACCGCGAAAGGAATTCTTGTCAAGTTTCCGTTTGATTCGGCGCACGCCGCATGGATGGGATACGCTATTGGCAAAGCCCTCTGGCTCGGTGAGCCTGCGCATCGCAGGTCACTCACAGGTTCCGAAACAATGAGCTGGAGCCTGCAGCACGAGACCGAATGTCTCGGCGCACTCATTGCTTCATACGAGACAACACGCGGCACTCAGGCACACCAACCTGATCTCGAAATGCTTGAAGCGGTTACCTCCGATGGACTCCTCAGCGCCTACATCCTCTACGAGATCGGCTCGCGATTGGATGAGGATATCATGCTGACGGTGGGTCCCAATGTGCGTGATAACGTTCGCAAATATGTCGAGAAATTTATAATGCCAAAACCGTAGTCCTCACTTCAACGAGAGATTCATTCGTAAATTCGTTTGGCAGTCAATCACCTTAGCGAATTTCAGTCATGCGTATTCTGGTAATTGAAGACGAGAAAAAGGTAGCCCGCTTCCTCGAGCAGGGACTCCGCGAAGAGAAATACACGGTCGACGTAGCCTACGATGGCGAAGAAGGCCTGGGCCGCGCACTCACCGAAGCCTACGATCTCGTCATCACCGATATCATGATGCCAAAGAAGTCGGGCATCGAAGTGATCCAGGGAATTCGTGCAGCGCAGCGCACGATGCCGATCCTTTGCCTTACGGCTGCTACGGAGATCAACCAGAAAGTCGAAGGCCTCGACGCCGGCGCGGACGATTATCTTACGAAGCCGTTCCTTTTCGAAGAGCTCTCGGCGCGCGTACGTTCGCTTTTGCGCAGAAGCGATATCGAAAAAAAGACGCAGCTTGTTTCCCATGACCTCGTGCTCGATACCGTAAGCCATACTGCGCGCCGCCGCAAGCCTGGCACTGAAGAAGAGCAGCAGATCCCGCTTACTGTAAAAGAATATGAACTGCTTGAATACTTGATGCGCAACAAAGGCCGCGTCATCTCTCGCTCGATCATCACGCAGCACGTATGGGGCTATTCGTTCACGATGGGCTCGAACGTGATCGATGTCTATGTCAAGCGACTCCGTGAAAAGATCGACGCGAACCGCGAGGAGAAGGACCGTTTGATACTAAGCGAACGCGGCGTCGGATACGGCGTGAAGAACTAAAGACGAATGCCATAGCATGTCATTGCGAGCGCAGTTCAACATTGCGCAGCAATGATGAACGGAGCGAAGCAATCTCCATGCTTCAAGTTATAGCCTCCGCTCCAGCAGATTGCTTCACCCTTTCTCCGCTAACGCTACGAAAGGGTTCGCAATGACTCCTTAAACAGAAGCTCGCCCCCAGCATGTCATTGCGAGCGTAGTTCAACATTGCGTAGCAATGTTGAACGGAGCGAAGCAATCGCCATGCTTCGAGATCGATCCCCGCTCCAGCAGATTGCTTCACCCTTTCGCCGCTTACGTTACGAAAGAGTTCGCAATGACCATTAACGGGAGACTCGCTCACAGCCATGCGATAAGCGGTGCCGGTTAATTTCAATTCAGCCAACAGTTATCAAAGACTTGAATCAATTGATTGAAACAGGGCGTAAAGCTTTGAACGCAAAAGCTCTTTCGCTGATACGCCAGTTACGTTACGGATCGTGCTTTCAACATTAAAGGCAAAGACAATGAACATCAAGAAAATTTTCGCAAGCTTCAAGCTCAAACGTACTCGCCAGTTGGCGGTGTGGGGAGTTGCGATCGTGCTCGGCTCGGCTGTCGCTTTCGGAGCAACTTCTTACGCGCATGGAGGCGATCCTTCAAAGCGATTTGAGAAGCGGATCGAGCACATGAAGAAGAATCTTGGCCTGACCGACCAACAGGCTACGCAAATGCGCGCCATCTTCGATCAGAACAAAGTAAAGCTCGAAACTGACCATGATGCGGTCAAGAAGGCAATGGATGCTAATAAGCCCGCAGCGAAAGCGCAGTTCAAAGCCGATCGCGAAGCAATGCAACAGCAGATGAATGCAGTGCTTACGCCGGATCAACAGGCAAAGCTCGCGGCCAGGAAAGCCAAACATTCTGAAAAAGAGCATGGTGACAAAAGAGATTGATCGCGCACGTCATTAATCCTGCGATGCATCTTGGGAAGGGTTTCGCCATTGTGAAACCCTTCTTTGTTTTTGTCGGCTGAAGAACCGGATTGGACTAAAATTCGCTTGTAACGTCGGCTCCATCAACTCATACGATGCTTTCGCAGATCTATAGCAGTATCACCATGGCGTTCCAGTCGCTCATCAATAACAAGATGCGCGCATTGCTTACCATGCTCGGAATCGTGATCGGAGTTGCCGCAGTCGTAACAATGACCGCGATCGGTCAGGGGGCGCAGCAGGATGTTGCAAGCCGCATCAATTCGATGGGCACCAACATGTTGCAGATCGACCCAGGACCTACGAATCATGGCGGCGTCTCATCAGGCTCCGGTGGAAGCGTACGGTTAGTCGAAAGCGACGCCATCGCGCTGCAGCAATCGCCATTCCTGACTGCGATCGCTCCATCGGTCGATACTCGCGTGCAGGTCGTCTTTGGAAATCTTAACTGGCCCACACGTGTAGAAGGTACAACTCCCGACGTACTAAGCGTTCGAAATTTCAATATTGCGCGCGGCTCGATCTTCACCGATGCAGATGCAAAGACAGGAAAAAAAGTATGCGTGCTCGGGCAGACCGTCATCACGAGCCTCTTTGGCGACAGCGATCCCCTTGGCCAGACTGTCCGTATCGCACGCGTCCCATTCACGGTGATTGGAACGTTGCAGGTCAAAGGCGCTAATGGATTTGGTCAGGACCAGGACGATATCATTATCGCTCCACTTGCCACGGTGCAAAAGCGGATCATGGGAATCACGTGGCTCGAAGATATTTACGTAAGCACGAGTTCGGTAGCTGTTACGCAGGCTGCAATTCAGGATGTCACACTCACGTTACGGGATCAGCACAAACTTCTTGCTTCCGATAACAACGATTTCCGCGTCCGTTCGCAGGTCGAGATCGCACAGGCAGCGCAGCAAACGACTGCAACGATGACAAACCTGCTTACGATGGCAGCGATCATTTCGCTCGTCGTCGGAGGCATCGGCATTATGAACATCATGCTTGTAAGCGTGACGGAGCGCACACGCGAGATCGGCATTCGCAAGTCGATCGGCGCAAAAGCGTTCAATATTCTCTTCCAATTTTTGACCGAAGCAGTGACCCTCAGCTTGGTTGGCGGACTCATCGGCGTTGCGCTTGGCTTCGGTGCGAGTTCTGTCGTGTCGAAACAAAACGGATGGAACCTGATTATCTCGCCGGCGGCCGTCGGGCTTGCGTTTGGCGCTGCAACATTGGTCGGTGTTTTCTTTGGATATTATCCGGCGCGCAAGGCGGCCAAGCTCAATCCGATCGAAGCGTTGCGCTACGATTAAATCGTTGATTTACGCCTTGTGAAATTCGCGAACTAACGAATGCGCAAGATCATAGCTTGTCGCTTCGCCTTTAAGAATGGGCAAGAGCGAATGCTCTACTTTTGCATTGCGATCGTTTGTCCAGAAGTCGATGCGAAGCATTGCATCGACCAATTCATGGATGCGCTCGCGCTCGCGGGATTTACGCCGCGTTTCAAGTTCACCCGTTTTGATGAGATGCTTGCGGTGGCGTTCGATCTCCGCGAGCACTTCCACGATGCCGATCGCTTTGCTCGCTACAGTCTTCAGAACTTCAGGTATCCATTCGTACTCTGCGTGCGTGATCCGGAACATCAGGATCGTCGTGAGCGCCAGCACGGCCTGGTCGGCGCCTTCACGGTCGCTTTTATTCAAGACAAAAAAATCTGCAATTTCCATCAAGCCCGATTTCATTGCCTGAATCGAATCGCCCGACTCCGGCACGAGCACCACGATCGTAGTGTCGGCAGCTTTTGCGATGTCGAGTTCCGATTGGCCGACACCAACGGTTTCGAATAACACGTAATCGAATCCGGCAGCATCCAAAATATCACCGGCGTCTTTCGCTTTCGCCGAGAGCCCCCCGAGCGATCCGCGCGTTGCCATGCTTCTGACATAGACCTCTTTATCCATCGAGATCTCCTGCATTCGAATCCGATCGCCCAAAAGCGCACCACCCGTGAACGGACTCGTCGGGTCGATCGCGATGATCCCAACCGATTTCCCTTGCTTGCGAAGTTCTTTCGTTAGCTCCGAAGTAAGCGTCGACTTTCCGGCACCTGGCGGACCGGTGATCCCAACCCGATACGCATGCCCGCCATGCGCCGCGAGCGCACGAAACAGCTCTGGCGTACCAATAGAATCATTTTCGATAAGCGTGATCGCTTTAGCGATCGCCCTGCGATCGCGCTTCGATATACGCTCAGTCAGTTGCTCGATGGTTGGGGTGGTAGTCAAATATGCATTGCGTTGTTCGGCAAATTTACGGAATCGGGTGGAAGGCAACAGCGAACAGGGAAAAGGGGGTGGGGAGATTGCAAGTAAATAATTGTTTCCTAATTCCCGTCGCCGCCCACGTCGGTCCTGTTTCGCAGATCGCTCCCCGCCCTCCGTCCGCACCCGATTCCCCGTTCCCTTCTAGTGTCCCCCGTTCCCTTCTAGTGTCCCCCGTTCCCTTTCACCGTTCCCTGTCCCCTGTTCCCCGTTCCCTGTTACCTATCCCCTTCCCACAGCACGGAAATCTCATTCGACAGATTACGGTTAACAAATGACTCATTCAATCAACC
>JBBSDW010000125.1:0-9851 GCA_038240295.1 Kapaibacterium sp. (SeqCode) | reverse complement strand
CGGTGGGTATTTCCAACGGTCATAGATACGAATGTAAACGGGCTTTTTTTGACGAGCGACGCTGGGGGACATTGGAGGCTTGACACGCTTCCGGCGGATACGCTCCTCGGTCCGCAACAGGCCTGCTCGAATCCTGCTTTCCATAAAATATGGGTTCTTTCTACTGCCTCCTATTCCCCCACTCCATCGTCCCGGCATGGTAATCTTCGTTACTCACCTGACGACGGAAGAACTTGGAGTGAAGGTCAGAGCAACCTGCCGTTAGTGATACAGAAGATCGCTACTGTCGGGGCATCAGATCTATGGCTCTCAGGCTCCTCAAATCCGACATGGGTAAAGGACCCCTGGCCGATAAACCAGATGTATCATTCAACAGATAACGGTTCTACCTGGATGATCGATTCCTTGCCATTCACTGGTGCAAATCTTTCGGATTTCTGTTTCATCAATCCAAGGCATGGGTGGGCAATCAATGATACTGTCGCGGTTCCTGGCCCCTGGGATGAAGTGGTGAAGGCATACGTCTATATCTACGACGCTGCCGATGCTGGAGTGGCAGCCTCACACTCTGTTCCACCAGCCTTTCAAATCTACCCCAATCCGTCGTCACGTTCTGTTACGATCACAAGCTCCGAATTATCGGGATCGGCTGAAATTTCGGTCGTGGATGCTCTTGGACGAACAGTATCACGGGCAACAATGAAAGGTAAGATTCTCGATATACCTACGATTGGCTGGGCCGACGGGTACTACCAGATCGTGCTACGCACGCCCGATTCGCACGTGAGGAGCCAGGGCTTTCTAAAGATCTCGAACTGAGCGAGAATGCTTTACTATGATAAAAAACTTTCAAATCTGATCCTTCAGCTCCGCAAGCTTCTTTAATGCGTCGAGCGGGGTTAGATGATCGATGTCGAGCTCGCGAAGTTTTGCGGTGAGCTTTTTTGCGAGTGCGAGGAATTCTGCTTCTTGGCGTTCTTCAACTCGGGCGCGTTTGACTCGCTCTTCGAATGCGAAGGGGATCTCGCGCTGGATCTCTGCTTCGGCGATGCGAAGTTCTGTTTGCTCCAGAGATTTCAAAACCTCACGTGCACGGACGATCACCTCGCGCGGGATTCCCGCCATGGCCGCAACCTCGATGCCATACGAATGATCGGCATAGCCCGGACTAATGCGATGCAGAAAATGAACTTTGCCCTCGGCCTCACGCACTTCGACTTTTAAGTTGCCGATGCGGCCGTATCGATCGGCGAGCGCGTTGAGTTCGTGATAATGCGTTGCGAAGAGCGTTCGCGCGCCTGGGATCACGTCATGAATATATTCGGCGATCGACCATGCGATCGAGATCCCATCGAAGGTCGAGGTGCCGCGGCCAAGTTCATCGAATAGCAGGACAGAATCTTTGGTCGCATTATTCAAGATGTTCGCTGCTTCGTTCATTTCGACGAGGAATGTCGATTCGCCGCTTGCCACATTATCGCTTGCGCCAACGCGTGCGAAGATGCGATCGGTAAGCGGAATGCTCGCCCGTTCGGCCGGCACGAACGAGCCGAGGTGCGCCATATAGGTGATGATCCCCACCTGACGAAGGAATACCGATTTGCCCGCCATGTTCGGTCCAGTGATCACGAAGAACTCCGCAACGCCCGGCTCGAACTTCACGCTGTTCGGAGTAAATCGGTCGCCAATCGGTAATAATTTTTCGACTACCGGGTGTCGGCCCTGTTCGATCAAAAGCGTTGTACCGCCAAGTTCAGGGCGTACCCATTTCATTCTCGTCGCGAGCACGGAAAAATTCGCGAGCACATCTGCGAGCCCGATAAGCTCCGCATCACGCTGAATGATAGCAGTTTCCTGCAAAATCCTCGCGCGAAGATTGTCGCACATGCCGCGTTCGAGCAGCAGCATGCGTTCTTCGGCGCCAAGAATTTTCTCTTCGTAGGCTTTGAGCTCCGGCGTGATGTAGCGCTCGGCGTTCGTCATCGTCTGGCGGCGCTCGTAATCGGCCGGTACTTTTGCGGAGTTCACTTTAGAGACTTCAATAAAATATCCGAAGACATTATTGAAATCGACTTTGAGCGAATTGATGCCAGTACGTTCACGCTCACGTGTCTGGATCTCGACAAGTTTTTGCCTGCTTGATGATGTGAGCGATCGAAGCTCATCGAGTTCGGAATTCGCGCCGTCGCGAATAACGCCAAGCTGACCCGCGACGGGGGGCGGCTCCGGATGGATCGTGCGATCGAGTTCTTCGGCGAGCGCGCGAAGTGGATCGAGGTCGTTCGCGATCCGTTCGATGAGCGCTGCGCCGCCTGCCGCTGCAAGATCGCAGGCAAGATCTTTGATCTCGGGCAAATGCCAGAGCGTGAACTTCATCGCGAGATAATCGCGAGGTGAAAGCAGGCGTGCACTTGCAAAGCGGCCGAGCAATCGTTCAAGATCGCCCAACTCACGAAGCTTTAAATAAAGCTGATCGCGCAACTCACGATGTGCGACCATCACGCTTACTGCATCGAGGCGCGCATTGATCATCTCGGAATCGCGCAAGGGCAGCGACATCCAGCGCCTGAGCATTCGCGCACCCATCGGCGTACCTGTTTCATCGAGCACTGCGAGCAGCGAAGAATCGGGGCCGTCGTGATTGAGCGGCGATTGCAGTTCGAGGTTGCGCCGCGTCGTTGCATCGAGCGCGAGGATCATTCCGGCATCGTAACGGGTCAGGCGTGTAACATGCTGTAGCGTTGTTGCCGAGCGAGTCTCGCGCAAATAATCGAGCACGACACCCGCCGCAGTTGTTGCAAGCGGCAGTTCTTCAACGCCAAATCCTTTGAGGCTCGTAGTCTTGAAATGCTCGAGCAAAAGCTGCCGCGCACTATCAGGATGGAAGATCCAGTCGTCGCGCTTTGCGATCGAGGGTTTGCGTTGAAGCGCGATAAAATAGGGCGCAAGCTCGAAGCGTGCCGCATCTTTTCTTGCGACGAGCAACTCGCGAATTCCGATCGCCTCAAGATGTTCGAGCAAATGTGATTCGGAAATTTCACCCGCGACAAATTCTCCCGTCGAAACATCCGCGAATGCAATGCCCGCAACGCCGCCCGCATTCACGATCGCGCCGACATACGTATTCGTTTTGCCATCGAGCAGCTTCTCGCTCGTCTGCACGCCAGGGGTCACAACTTCGACGACATCGCGCTTGACAATTCCTTTCGCGAGTTTCGGATCCTCCATCTGCTCGCAGACCGCAACGCGGTAACCGGCGCGGATCATCTTGGGCAGATAATTATCCAGCTGATGATGCGGAAAACCTGCAAGTTCGATCTCGCTCGCGGAGCCTGCGCCACGCTTTGTTAGCACGATGCCTGTCACTTTGCTTGTTGTGATCGCATCGGCGCCGAAGGTCTCGAAGAAATCGCCCATCCGAAAAAAGAGGATCGTCTCGGGGTACTTCTCCTTGATGGAAAAATATTGCTTCATGAGCGGCGTTTGCTTATCCGCTTCGATGCCTGGGGCTTTTGCACGTTTCGCTGCAGCCGGTTTTTCGACGGCGATCTCGATCGGCGGGGTCTGGATACTCTCAGTCACGAAAGACCTATCTGGTTCATAATACAAACACAACGAGGCTCAACAGTTGTCATGCGAAGATAACTTCTCGATTGCCCGAGACATTCGCTTCATTCGCGGTCGCGGAAAACCTGCCATCTTTGCATCATGAAGCTCTTCACGAACATCCGCAAACTTTATACGCCGGTCGGCTTTCATGCCGCTCGAGGAAGCGCGATGCGGGATGTTCGCGTAACGGAAGACGCAGAAATTCTTGTCGATATCGATGGCATGATCGTAAGCGTCGGCGTCAAAGGCGATCACGATCGTTCGCAGCATGAGATCATCGACTGTAACGATCTCGTTGCGCTGCCAGGCTTCGTCGATTCGCACACTCACGCTGTCTTCGCTGGTGAGCGCTCGATGGAATTTGCGATGCGTGCCGAAGGCAAAAGTTATCAGGAAGTCGCGCTTGCGGGCGGTGGCATTCAGAGTTCGGTTAGGAGCGTGCGCGAGGCTACGACCGAAGAGATCGTTCAGAATTCGAAGCGATATATTGAAAGTGCGCTTCGACTTGGCACTACAACGATGGAAGTGAAGTCCGGCTACGGACTCGACACCGAGAACGAGCTGAAACTTCTGCGGGCCGCAAGCGAACTTCGCGCGCTGACCCACGTGGATATCTACACGACATTTCTCGGCGCCCATGCTTTCCCGAAAGGAGTTGATCACGATGATTACGTTGAATCGATTATCAATGATCAAATTCCGGCCGTGACCCAATCGGGCCTTGCAGAATTCATCGATGTCTTTTGCGACGAAGGCTACTTTTCGAATGAACAGACGCGCAAGATCATTACTGCCGGCATTCGCGAAGGCCTTCGGCCGAGGCTCCATGCCGATGAACTTGCAGATACCTCTGGTGCAGCACTTGCAGTGAAGCTCGGTTGCCTGAGCGCCGATCATCTACTGAAGGTGTCGGACAGCGGCATCCGCGCACTCGCAGCAAGCAACACTGTCGCCACGCTTTTGCCAACGACTGCGCTCAGCATCCGCGCTCCTTTTGCTCCCGCAAGAAAAGTGATCGATGCTGGAGCCATCGTGGCTATCGCGACCGATTGCAATCCGGGAAGTTCGATGAGCGAGAACATGCAATTTGTCGTCACGCTCGCGGTCATCGGAACGCAAATGACTGTCGAAGAGGCGCTGACCGCCGCGACGCTCAACGGAGCTGCCGCACTCGGCCTCGAAAAAACTCACGGTTCGGTTGAACCAGGCAAGGTCATGGATGTTGTACTCTTCGACATTCCGCAGCTTGCCTATCTGCCGTATCATATCGCAGTCAGCGATGTTGTCGCAGTCGTCAAGCGGGGCGTCATCGTTCATGGCAAAGAGAACCTCAACTGGCAAGCATGAAATCGTTTTACATTCTCATCGCATTCATCATCTATGCCTTCCTCAAGCAGGTTATGAAAGGCCGGCGAAAGGAGAAAACGCTGCGCGAAGCTACGATTCGGAAAGAGACCGCTCAGCAAATTAACACGACCTTTGAACCGCAGGTCTATGATTCATCGGGCGACGATGTCGAACGTGCTCTTGCGAAGCTTCGAGGACGCGCCGTTACGATTCCAGAGGTACCCGCCTATTCGCAATCGTTTGATCAGTCGGTCGACTATCAGGAAACCGATGAATCCCAAGCCGAGCAAACCGACAGCACATTTCGCCCGAACGAGGGCTTTACAAAAAAGGAGCGATTCGATCTCGATCGGTCCTTCGAAGCCGTCACCGACGCAGCGAAGCCACGCGCTTACAAATTCGCCTATACGTCCGACACGATCAGAAATTATTTCATCATGAAGGAAGTACTTGAGGCTCCGCGCGTCTTAAAGCCATTTTTGGCACGCCGTTCCTATTACGACCCGCACGACACTTCGCGCGAATAACAGGTAATGGCCCGCGGCACAATGATCGACCGAGCTGAGCTTCTCGAAGCTCGTCATTTTGATATGACGACGCTTATTTCGGTCGTGCTCATTACCCTCGTCGGCTTCCTGGCCATTTACAGCGCGACCTACGCAGCGCAGATGAACGACCGGTTCAAGCTGCAGCTCGCATTCGCCGCCGGCGGTTTCGTGCTCATGATGATCATGGCATTCCTGCCGGTGCGTTGGTACATGGTGATCGCCTACCCGCTCTACGCGATCTCGATGGCGCTGCTCGTCTATGTGGCGTTTGCCGGTAAGCTTGTTTATGGTCATCGAAGCTGGATCGCGATCGGTTCGGCGCAATTCCAGCCATCGGAACTCGCCAAACTTGCGACAATGCTTGCGGTCGGAAGGTATCTCTCGAAGGAGCAGGACCTATCGCGAGTTGTACCGCTCCTCATCACGATCGCTCTTGTCATTGTGCCGGTCGGGCTTATTATGCTTGAACCCGACCCCGGCAGTGCCATCATTTTCGTCGGACTGCTCGGGATCGTGTTGCTATGGTGCGGCGCCGATCTTTTCATGCTTTCTGCGATCACCGCGCCACTTGTCGTTGCCGTGCTTGCACTTTTTGGGACGACCCCGATGGTCATCTCGGTAATGGTGGGCGGCGTAGTGCTTTTTTTTGCATTCCGAAGAAACCTGGTCGTAACGATCCTCGCGTTCTCGATGGTGATCGGAGTGGCATTCTCGACGAATTTTGTCTTGAGCCACATGAAGCAGTATATGCGCGACCGCATTCAAGTCGTGCTCGATCCCGAACTCGATCCGCTCGGCAAAGGCTACAATGTGATCCAGACCCGAATGGCGATCGGCTCGGGCGGCATCGTCGGCAAAGGCTACTTAAAAGGTACGCAAACACAACTGCGTTACGTGCCGAAACAGTGGACCGATTTTATCATCAGCGTCCCGAGCGAGGAGTTTGGCTTTATCGGCGCGGTTGTGATTCTGCTGCTCTACCTTTTTGTGATCTTTCGAGGGGTCGCGATCGCCTCAAGCGTGCGAAGTAGATTCGCAAGTGTCCTCGCAATCGGCATTTCGGGGATCTGGTTCTTGCACTGTACGGTCAATATTGGCATGGCGCTCGGCCTCATGCCGGTTGTCGGCATTCCGCTACCCTTCATGAGCTACGGCGGATCGGCACTCCTGACCAACCTCGCCATGGCCGGAGTCCTGATGAATCTCTATCGAAACAGGAGAATTTTGTTCTGACCGCGAGATTTGATCTCTGAGCGATGTTCAAACTTTTTTAACTATCGCTGTCGCAAACTGCCGAATCCTGCCCATTTTCGATAGCCGCTACCTCGTGTGTATAAACTTTATTCATCGTTCTATTCTCCCAGAATAAAAAAGGAGCGCGAGTATCAGCTTGCCGCGCTCATCTATCTTCAGATCAAACCTCAGGGTCGAGTGCAATTTATCCTCAACTTATGTAAACACATGGCCCATAGCTTTAGTGCCCTAATGAGCACCTAAGCATCTTTCCACTTGTACCCAAATTAAGGCTAAAATCCATCCCCGTCGCATGAACTACAAACTGCACCCCATCGCACTCAGGCATATCGCGTAGGATGTCAACGAGAAATAAGTCGAGCTAACACTGTTTGTTGTATATTTGAAAACGGGGCAAGTCGTTTCATGCTCCGTTTCAGAGTCCCGACCTCTTCGACCTTCGACCTTCGACCGAGAACGTTTCCCGTAATCTGTTTTCATCCCTCGGTCTATCATCCCAGATCTCCCGGCTCTGTAGAGACAATTAGCGGATGTCTGCAATTCAGGCACTCGTCTCATTGTAACAATTGAACGATTCACGTACATGGAACAAACACCACATGGAAGAAGGCTCAAATCCTATTTTCAGTTTTGGGTCTGTAGTCTAAGCTGCGTACTTTTGTTGGTCGACTTCAGGCCGATACGCGCACAGTCAAATTCGGAGTACAACTTTCGCCAACAGCTTGTGGATGATGGATCTCGGTTCAACACCACTGATCCGCAAGTTGATTTGTCTATGGACTGCCTCGCCGCTAACGGTTATGGACAGTGGTCGATGAGCAGCGCAGCGGGTCTAAATGCGCCACCATACACCACGGGGTGGTTCTTGTTGGAAAACGCACTTCGAAAGCTGTCCACATCTTACAATGCGACCGATCTACCACATCATCCAGACTGCATTCCGCCAGGTATTGTGGCAAATGGACTATTTTCGACCGGTCCCATAGAACCAAAGGTTGCCGTGAATTTGCACGGAGGCGTGTACTACGCATTTCTTACGGGGACAAGCAGGTCACAGTTCATTGTTAATGGAATGGCCTACCTTGACATTTCGGCATCTGGCGTTCCAAATCCGGGATCAACCCGTAATGTCGCTACGAGTGGCGTAGTACCCTGGACGATATCTACATCCGACGGAATTAATAATCACAATGTGTTTAGCGAAGCAGATGTGCGTGATGATTTTGACATAGCAGCTGAGGGCAATTTCTCTACATGGCGTGGACTTCAAACGTTAATTCACCGGTCGCGGGCCACAAGACGGTTTGGACCTCGGTTATCGATCTAGTTAGTGGCAGCGTGTACGCGGGCTTTCCTAAAGCGCTTGGAGATGGCGAACGACCGACGGTTGCTTGCGATGGACAACGTGTTGAGCCCGGCCCTTTCTCTGGACGGAGTTATCAGGTGGCCTATATTACTCAGGTTCCCGGAGGAGCCATCACCGTTAAGACTTTGGATCGTGCTGCTGTCAACACCACCATCCTCCCAAAATTTGTCGTCCATCCTTATACTAGCTCTTTCATTGGCTACTCAAATCCCCTTCATGCGCGTATTCTAGAGAGTCAGGTGAAGGGTCAAAGCAGCGCTTCGTTTGTAGTCTACGCCATCGTGGACCAAAACGGTTCACAGTTGGTGGAATACGCTCTAACTGCTGCAAGCACCTTTTCGGGCGTTAGCTGCGAGTCAGGTACAGGTTACGTAGCCAAGCATTCTGATCATAGGCCCGCTTCCGCCGATAGTGTCCCTACGGGTTGTCAACATCTGATCAATGCCGTCAACGCTTATAGCAGTAATTTCCTTTGGCAAAAATGCTACGACACGGCCAAATATTTCATAGAGACGTGTCCGCAATTTGCACAATCATGGCGTGCCTTTGACTATATGAATGGTGCCGTCCAGGGGTTCCGGCCTCAGGATACCGCAATCTATTTTAAGTACCAACAGTGGCTCAAATCTGTCCTCTACTTAAACACTTCTGATCCAGAATATTTTTGTGCTTGTGTTGAGGCCTTTGGGGGTACATTCCAGTACGCCGGGGACAGCGGCGAGCAGGCATACTGGCGTACTGGTAATAGAGAGCTTGCCGTTGTACAATGGTTGCTTCAGCATACGAATTGCGATACCGGTATGCTAAAGCACCTATATCGGAATACGCGAGATGGTGAGTATCAGGCTTGGCTCAATGATACAACGATTAAGCTTGACACAACCCTACCTTCAATGCATGACCTTGGACTTGATTCCATGTTGAACCTCCACTTGGGTGTGAGCTTAGCGCAATCGCCATTTGCGGCGTCGCTTTCAACGGTTCATCTTTCGGCCGACCCTTTTACGGCGCGAACGAACCTTTTGTTTGAGTTTGACAAGATGGTTTATCTCAAAGCTAAGGTTTACGAGGAACTCGGCAGAATGCTGATCGGCGATGGCTCGGGACATTCGTTTGAACCCGGAAGGCATCAAATCCCAATTGATCTAAGCGCCTATCCGGCCGGTGCATACTACGTCCGCATTGTGCTGGGCGATGGCGAAACGAAGACGATCAAAATGATCAAACAGGAATAGAGGTCAGGTAGGAATCGATTCAGATCCTCTTTGCCGAAGCCGTTACGATGCGGCTTCGGCATTTTAACTTTTTGTTTGCGCGCTGGCGCATTTGCTTCGAACATCACGACCGGTGTTGTTTTGCTGGTAGTTGGTGTTCGGTTTGCCGGTTAACATTTCGATTATTTCCCCGTGTCCTTCTGATACCCCCTATGAGGCCAAAATCTGTCCCCGTGGCACGAACTTGAGCTTTACCGAATTGAACATCACAGCTAAATAAGTGACTTGCATACTAATCTAATTTGGGTTTTGAGAATGCTTGGTGGGCTTTTTCTTTGCATGCTGTTTTTGGCGAGTTCGCTCGTGGCGAGTTCTTGTTGCTGGGCGGGATCGCTGCATCTGGGATCGGACGATCGGGTTCGGGTCCCCGATGTGATCGGAGTCGGTCATGCCGCGACGGTTGAGTGCTGGTTGAAGCCGGACGCCGGAAAAGAGTTGTGCTCGCCGGTATCG
>JBBSDW010000124.1:0-9868 GCA_038240295.1 Kapaibacterium sp. (SeqCode) | reverse complement strand
CCAGAGGTTATGGGCGAGCTCGGAAAGCTCGGACGTATCCTCGGACCACGAGGTTTGATGCCAAATCCGAAATCGGGTACGGTGACGACCGATGTTGGTACGGCAGTCAAAGAAGTCAAGGCCGGTAAGATCGAATTCCGAGTCGACAAGGGCGGTAACGTACATTCAACGGTCGGCAAGGCTTCCTTCGATGCCGATAAGCTCGTTGACAATATCAACATGTTCCTGATGACCATTCTGCGTGCAAAACCTGCAACGGCGAAGGGCCAATACATGAAGTCGGTGGCGCTTTCGAGCACCATGGGACCGAGCGTAAAGCTCGACACAGCCGAAGCTGTCAAAGCTCACGGTTAAGTTATGATAAGGAGCCTGGCATTGCCCGGCTCCTTGATTTCACCTCCGCATTTTTTAGCCGATCGTCCAAAATGTCGGTACTCGCGCTATCCGCCCTCCTCTTGTGGTCCGCAAGCTTTTCCACCGGTGGCACCGGACAGAATTATTATCAATTAGCAAAGAGAGAAGTTAAACTGGCGATCGCGAGTTCGCGCGTTGCCGATGGATCGTTCAGCTTCGTCCGTGATCGACATCGGTTCTATCATTCACCGCGCCCCTGGATGACCTTCGAACAAAAATATCGCGGGCGGTTTGAATTTTCCGAACATGGCGCCGTAATGTTCGTTGCCGATTCACTTATCGGTCGTGAGCAAAAGGCGTTCGCATCGTATCAGATGTTCGATCCGGAGTCCTTCGGCCAGATCAACTACGGCGATACCGTCGTGCAGCACTTAGGAACCGACGATCGCGAGGACTATCTCTATCAGTCACCGATGTACTCGCCATCGCTCATCCTTCACGATTTTTTGCATTCAGCACCATCCACATTTATTCGCCTTCGACAGGGTGGTCTTGATTCGATCACTTATGCTGCGCCGGGCGATCGGCAGGTAACGATCGTGATCGACCCACGAATATCTAATGTGCTCGCGATCGATATCGTTTATCCCGATGATCTTCGCGGCGATGTTCGCCGGAGTACCCAATACCTCGACTATCAAGGCGTGGGACGCTCGAGATACCCCACGCATGTTGTTGAACATACCCTCGGAATTCTCACGAACGAAGTTCGAAGCTGGCGGCAGAATATTCGCGCCGATTCCTCGCTCCTGCTCGATAAGATCCCAGAAGAGTACGAGCTTGGCGAGGTTGTACCGCCGACTGCTGAAACCGCTACGACCTGGAAATATAACGAGCACGTCGGTTTCGTCGAATTGAAACAGGCCGAAACACGTGTGATGGTTGTGAATTTCAGCGATCATTTGCTTATCGCCGAAGCGCCACTCAGCTCAGAGAACGGAGAGCTGATCCTGAAAATGGCGCACGAGCTTTATCCCGGAAAGCCTGTGCAGTACTTCGCATTCGGTCATCATCATCCTACATATCTTGGCGGAATGCGTGCGATGGTACACGAAGGCGCTATCGTGCTCGCACTGCCTATGGACAGCGCATACATTCGGCAACTGGTCACATTCCGGCATCAGATCCATCCCGACATTCTCGAAAAAGATCCGCGGCCGCTAAAGATGCAAATGCTCGATTCCGTCAATAACCTTGGCGATTCGAGTTTCACAATGCAGATCTATCACATCCCCTCCAAACATACCGACGACTACTTGATCTACTATTTTCCCCAAGAGAAGTTCATCTTTGAGGATGACGTTGCCGGACTCGATCCAGCGAAACCACTCAGAGCAGCAACCGAATACGAAAAGGGGCTCAATGAAGGTATAGAAAAATACGGTCTCGATGTCCTGACCGTCGTCCAAGCCTGGCCAGTAAAGAAACCTGCAGGTATGATCTTTCCATATTCATTGCTTGAATCGAGCGTGAAGATGATGAAGTGAAAGCTTCGAACTCGCAACGCGTTTGAACGGTTGATTCTGAAGGAGGACAAACAGATGCATCAAATGACCATCGAGGTAGCCACCAAAGACATTGCATCCGTTTTTGGTGATGCAATGCGGGGCGAAGAGATCGGTATCACCGACCATGAAATTCCGGTGCTGAAGGTAGTACCGCTTGAACATGAGTTGGGTTTTGAACGAACGCCAGGAGGTGCCATTGGTATCATAACCTATGTCGCCGATGATTTCGACGAAACTCCTGAGGATTTTGAAGAATATTTGTAGGAATGCGAATACTCTTGGATACTCATGTATTGATCTGGTTCTCTCTTAACGATGCCAGATTGGACAAAGGCGCTGTCAAGCGCATCGTGGATCCTGTGAACAATGTCACGATCAGTATTGCGAGTCTTTGGGAAATTTCCATTAAGTTCGGGCTCGGGAAGCTAACTCTGGATCGACCTTTTGTAGAATTCGTCGACTCAGCCGTTCGAAAAAAAGGAATTGGCGTCCTCCCAGTGAAAGTGTCACATTTGGTTCCGCTTGAAAAACTTCCTCGCCATCACCGTGACCCGTTCGATCGAATGATTATCGCCCAGAGTATCGTGGAAGACTTACAGGTACTGACGATGGATCGACAGTTCGAAAGTTATGAAATTAGGACTGTTTGATAGAAAATCGGACTCATCAACCTTTGATGGTTCTGCATTCAAAATAAAAAAAAAGGCCGGCGTTAACCGGCCCCCATGTCAAGTTCTACTGACTCCTTAGTGTTCTATCACGATCATCTTCGATGAGGTGAAGGCATTGCTCACGAGATCACGGCCGATCACTCGAACGATGTAACTGCCATTCGGAAGTGCCATATCGTTGCAACCGCGCATTCATGCTTAGATAATACCGTGAATGCTTCCTGAGTTACGGGGTAGGTAGTTATTGAGTAGTTCCAAGTGCGCAGTGGTATATCGTGCGACGTTCACGATGCCTGTCCGCCTATGATGCTATCGCACGATTCCACCGCCGACTTCGATTCCACGACTAATACCTGCATTGGCACATCGATCTTTCGACGATGTTCACAGGAGAAAGTGCAAGCACCGAGGAACGCTAGGTCTGGTTTCGGAAGCCGCGCCAGTAGTCGGAGTCAGGGAATGGGTAACCGGGAACGGAGGGAAGACTCAGGGTGCACCGTAGGCCGGGATTCATCCCGACTACGCTCGGAACGAAGGGGTAAACGTAGGCTTCGTCTTAGGCTTTCTTTAACGAGTCATTCTGAGGGTATGTAAAATGTGTTCGTCGAGTGCTGACAGAGTTGAACGTGTTGCTGTTCCGAACGTGTTGCGATTCTCCAATGCGAACAATTCTTCAACTCACAACAACACCAAAGATCGCCGCCGATCTCGAGGAGATCAAGCGGATCTGCGCGAAGGAAGCGAAACTCGAAGTCGCACGTATCTCGCATGTAGAGGTCATTAAGCGCTCCATCGACGCACGCTCCCGCGAGCCGAAGGTCTTGCTCAAAGTAGAGCTGTTTGTCGATGAGGTTCCTGCGGCGCCCCTGGTGATCGTCAGGAAGTATCTATCGGTTGAAGCGGCCAAACGAGTGCTCATCATCGGCGCGGGACCTGCCGGACTATTTGCTGCACTTCGCTTGATCGAACTTGGAATCAAGCCCATCATTCTCGAGCGTGGCAAGGATGTTCGCGCACGGCGACGCGATCTGGCGCTTATCAACCGCGAGGGCATCGTCAATCCCGATTCCAACTACGCCTTCGGTGAAGGGGGCGCCGGTACCTACTCCGACGGAAAACTTTATACGCGAAGCGATAAGCGCGGAAGCATTCAGCGCATTCTCGAAACATTCGTAGAATTCGGCGCGCCGCGGGAGATCCTTGTCGATGCCCA
The DNA here is from genome assembly GCA_038240295.1 of Kapaibacterium sp. (SeqCode). Taxonomy (GTDB): domain Bacteria; phylum Bacteroidota; class Ignavibacteria; order Palsa-1295; family Palsa-1295; genus JABDDM01. The sequence goes on along the minus strand of JBBSDW010000124.1, from coordinate 6,062 downwards.
TCCGCATATCGGCACGAACAAGCTTCCGCAGATTATCGTGAGCATGCGCGAGCGGATACTTCACTCGGGCGGTGAGATCCATTTTGATCGCCGCGTTACGGATTTCGAAATCGTGGCAGGAAAGTTTATTGCCGTTCGCGATCACAAAGATGATCGTCACGAAGCCAACGCGATGATCCTTGCCACCGGACACTCCGCGCGCGATATCTTCGCGTTGCTCGAATCAAAAAAAATCGCGACCGAGGCGAGGCCGTTCGCGCTCGGCGTCCGGATCGAGCACCCACAATCGTTGATCGACGAGATGCAATATCATTGCGCCGATCGGGGCCCCTATTTGCCGGCGGCCTCCTATAATTTCGTCGAACAAACGGAGGGGCGTGGCGTCTACTCGTTCTGCATGTGCCCCGGCGGCGTGATCGCACCATGCGCGACGAATCAGGAGGAGATCGTAACCAACGGATGGTCGCCATCGAAGAGGAATAATCCGTTCGCAAATTCCGGCGTGGTCGTGAGCGTCGAACTTTCGGATCTGAAGGAGTTCAAACAGTTTGGCAATCTTTCTGCGATGCGCTTTCAACAATCGGTCGAGCGCAAGGCCTGGATCGCAGGCGGCAAAACGCAACAAGCACCGGCGCAGAGATTGATCGACTTTGTCGGACGAAAAAGGTCGAGCGATCTGCCGATCACCTCCTACCAACCCGGCGTAGTCAGCACACAACTCAGCGAAGTACTTCCCAAATTCATCTGCGACCGCCTTCGTGAAGGCCTGAAGAACTACGGAAAAAAACGCCGCGATTATTATACGAACGAAGCCGTGCTCGTCGCACCCGAATCGAGAACATCCTCGCCCGTCCGAATCCCGCGCGACAAAGAAACACTCATGCACCCCGAAGTCACTGGCCTCTTCCCTTCTGGCGAAGGGGCCGGCTACGCAGGCGGAATAGTCTCTGCAGCGATCGATGGGGAGAATGTATCGAATGCGGTTTTGCGGTATTTGGGGTAAGAGGATCTTCATTGTTTTTTAGCCACCGCTGACCACGCCGCATTAAATGAAAGCCCCCGCATTTTGAAGGCGGGAGTTGGGAGGCGGTTGTGTGGGATGGCGCCGATACTGATGTGTCTGCACGACGTGACCACGTGGGGTAATGCGCGGACGGCCGCGCTGCGGCGCAGGCTCGAGACATACCGGCGTTTCTTCACCGGCTCCGATCCCCTGTGCACCGCAGCGCGGTCGTCCATATTTAGCCCCGTGCGGAAGCGCGAGGGTTTGGGATACGTTTGGGATTGAACGCCGCATCGCGGCCGTCCTGCGATTTTTCGTCAACGGATAATCTGATCGTCGGCCGCGCGGCGGCGTGGACAAAACATACCAGCGTTTACCCCACGCTTCCGCGTGGGGCTATACATAGACGGCCGCTGCGGCGTGGGGAACATCGATCTTCAGGCTACAGAAGGATAAGATCCTTCGTCGGGCTCAGGATGACTTCTTCCAATCAGAGTTAAAGCCCCACCAATCTTCCCACCGTTCGCTGTTACCTATTCCCTGTTACCTATTACCTATTCCCTGTTACCTATTCCCTGTTACCTATTCCCTGTTACCTATTCCCCGTTCCCCGACCCCATAGCGAGTGCTTCTTTCGCAACGAGCAAGGCGGTTTCGGTTGGGGCTTGATTGGATACTTGTCTTAGCACGATAGGGAGATCGCGGAGTGAGTGTTGGAGGATCGCGTGCATCTCGGGTTGTTTTGCGATGGAGCCGGTTACATAGAGTTCGGCGTAGGTTGCTTCGTCGAATTGCGCGAGGCCGGTTCGGACGAGTCTGGTGAGATGTTCGGCGGCGCCCTGGATAATCTTTTTCGCAACTTTATCGCTCGAGGCAACAAGAAAAACGAGCGGCGCAATTTCGGACGGGACGAGCGAATGCGAATCGATGTGTCGGCTCAGCATTCGGGGCCGTTCTTGAATTTCCTGCGGCATCCGTTCCATCACGGCCTGGAACAGCCGGTCCTTTGGGAGCATATTGTCAAGCACACGCGTCACATGCCGCAATGCTTCGACACCGATCCAGTAGCCACTACCCTCGTCGCCCAGGATCGTACCCCACCCACCCATGAGGTGCATCGTCTCCTTGCTATCGCGTACAAGGAGCGCAGTGCCCGTACCGGCTACAAGCAGCATTCCGGGTTCATCATCCGTTACGGCTGTTCGGAATGCGAGCGTTGCATCGCTTTCGAGATGGATGGGCAGCGTTGGATTTGCAAACGCTTTGCGAAGTGCGTCGCGATATTTTTCCTGTTCGGCTGGCTGGCTTGCACCCGAGAGTCCGATGGCGATCGAGCGCAAAAACATCGGTTTGAACTCGGGGATCTGATTGAAGAGTGCGAGCAGTCGCGCCGCAGATTGCTCGAACGCTCCGCCGCTAAATTTGATCGAGCCTTTACGTTCGATATAGATCGGATCGGCATCGTCGATCTGCACGAGCAATCTCGTGCTTGTACCACCGCCTTCGATACCGGCAACAATTTTTTTCAATGGATCCGAAAATGAATGTTACGTTCTACTTCTGTTTTTTATCTTCAGGTAATCCCGGCCGCACCATGACTACCTGCTCGCGCTCGAGCTTCACCGCACCCACTGCCGCACCGCGTGGTTTGCGAACGAATTTCTTTTCGGTAAAGCTTACCGGCGCAAGTGACTGCGTCTTCGCGTCGCTAAAATAAGCAGTGATCGCGGCTGCTTCTTCAATCGCTTCTTTCGGCACCGGTTTGTCACGATTCTTTTTTTGAAGCACGCCATGCGATCCTTTGACACCGCGCGCATGCAGCCAGATGTCATCTTTCTTTGCAACGTGCAGGGTGAGGTCATCATTTTGCGCGGCGTTCTTTCCGATCAGGAGTCGGAGGCCGCCTGCTACGGTGAACTGACGAAATCGCGAAAGCGGATCGGAATTGTCGGATGCTTCGGCGCGTGTGTCGCCCAACACGCTTTTGCCAAACAGTCGCGAAAATTCGCCCTCAAGTTTTTCAATCTCCGAAGTATCGACTGTATTCGTTGCTCGCTCGATGAGGTGCTCAAGCGTTGCGCGTTCTTTTTCAAGTGAGTCACGACGCTCAGCAAGTTCAAGTTGAGCATCCTTTGCGCGATGTGCGCGATCAAAATAGCGCTCGGCGTTTTCCGATGCAGAAAGTTTTGGATCGAGCTTGATCTCGCGCTCTTCACCGATCACTGAAAGCGTTACGCTCGAGGTGCTTCGAGCGATCGCGTGAAGATTTGCAAGGATCTCTTTTCCGATCTCGATCGAATCTTCGGCACGCGACGTATGCGTCTCAGCGCGTTTGATCTCGGCCAGTACGCGTTCGGTGCGTGCGAATGCTTGTTTAAGCTTCGGTACTAATTCCTGCGACGCATCTTTGAACTTGCCTGCGTGATGACGCTCGGTGAGCACGATGCGAACTGCTTCGCTTGGTGATTCGAAATGTTGCGGTGCATCCGAAACACCAAGTTTGAGTTCGATCGGCGACAGCAACAGCCGGCCCCTTATTTCGTGAACCCACGCGCCGGAGTTCGACGTGAGACGTTCAAGAAATATTACAGATTCTCCATCTTTTTCGGCCGCATCATATTCTATCCTAAGCCGCTTACCGAGAAGATCGAGCGTTGAGATCGCTCGGGTATCGGCCGGACTTTCGCGTTCTCCTCGCTCCTTTCTGAACGAGGAGATCAACTTGCCACCGGTAAATAAGCAAGCATTCGGCGTTCCAAAGAATGTCAGCCGGAGCTCGAAGCTATCAATAGAGAGTGTGACCTCACGGTCGGTCGCGGAGATGCTCGCAGCGATGAATGGCTGACCGTTCAGTTCTGAAAAAAAACTTACGACGTTCTTCTTAGGCAGACGCTCGATATTATTCGAAAGATAAAGCGCACCCTGCACTGGCGTAAGTAGCACAATGAGCGTCTGCGCGTTCGAGAAGTGCAGTCGTAGTTCGTCGCGCCGGAAACAGTAGGCATGTTCGAGCGTCGAGCTTCGGAGCGCTCGATCAACTTCTTGAACGATCGACTTTAAGGTGAAATAATTTGCAAGCAAGCTTACGAAGTGAGTTGATTATTAAGCAAAGCTACAATGCGAATTGGGCGGTTCGGATCAAAGCCAGAGAGAAAACCCTTACGTGGAACGCTCGATGCCGGTTTATTGCTATCAATGAGCATCGGGTGTTTTTACTCTCCAACATATAGCAACGCATTCTTATGAAGAAAGCAATCGCAGCTTCGTGTTTCATGCTCCTCTTCGCATCATCGGCATTTGCGCAGAGCAGCGCAACAGTTGGCGCCGGGACTGCAGTCGATCAGACTCCGGCAACCATGGCACCAGCTACAACAGTGACACCGACTGCACCGGCGACAACCTGGTCGTCGCAGCGCTCGACACGATTCAACATTACGGCACCGCATACGGGCATCAGCCGTTCGATGGGACCGATGTCGAATATGGCGCCAGCTACGTCAGCAACCGCAATGACGTCAGCCACCGGGATGGGAGCATCGACGAGCGCATCCGCTCCTGCGACAGTATCATCCGTATCCCATTCGCAGTGCAATGGTAAGGGCTGCCCTGGAGGTGCCTGCCATGCAGCTACTGTTGCTCCTTCTGCGCCGGCGGCTCCCGGCACAACGAGTCCGACCCCCGCAGCGAAGTAACCCGATAGTCTTTGTTCGTGAAGCCGCATCCCACCTGAGGTGGGATGCGTTCGTTGAAGGCGTTGGTGAAGAGTTTTGTGTCGGAACTTCACTCCGACAATTCGCCTTTTCAGTTCGAATTTTGAAATACGGCATGAGGGTGTGATCTCTCTGTCGATTGTCGAAGGGCCAGTAGCTCATCTGGTAGAGCGCAACGTTCGCAATGTTGAGGTGAGGGGTTCGAGTCCCCTCTGGTCCACGAGGGGCAAGTATGAGGTATGAATTATGAAGTATGAAGTTCTTCGTTATCGTTTGGTCTTTCGGATCGTAGTTCTTCATTCCTAATTCAGCCGCTTGTGCCGATTCTTCCTATCTATACCTTCGATCACCCCGTGCTGCGACAGGAGACTTCGCAGATCGAGGAAGATTCATCCGATGTTGCTGGACTCATCGTCTCTATGTTCGAGACGATGAACAACGCGCGAGGGATTGGGCTGGCTGCAAATCAAGTTGGAAGATCGCTCGCGTTGACGATTGTCGATGTATCCGATTTTGAGGGTTTTGAAGATCTCAAACCGCTCGTCCTGATCAATCCCGTTATCACCGGCACGCATGGCGAAACGGTGTTCGAAGAAGGCTGCCTGAGCCTGCCTGACATTCGCGAAGATGTTGTCAGGCCCGAGAAGATCGGCGTCCGTTTTCATAATGCGCAGTTCAAAGAAGTCGAGATCGAGGCTGGCGAGATCCTTGCGAGGGTGATCCAGCATGAGATCGATCATCTACATGGCAAATATTTCATCGATTATTTGAGTCCGCTCAAGATGACGCTCCTTCGAGGTAAACTTTCGCGGCTCAATCGCGGCGAGATCGAAACCGATTATCCGCTGGCGCCTCCGCCGACGATCGCTGCGCCAAAAAAGTCGAAGAACACAAAGCTACCACGATTGTAATCTGAGAAGCGCATACGCTCCTTCGTTTCGGGATTTTAAATTAAAAGCCTCTCCTTCGCAGGAGAGGAGATTTTATTAATCGTTGCTGGAGTGTGAGGGCAGTGGCTTTCTTATAATTGTCGATGCTGATTATGTAGTCTTTCGATGTGATCTTTCATACGCCGACTTTAAAATAATCGCCTCTCCTGCGAAGGAGAGGTTGGGTGAGGTTTTGGTAGCGGGTTTGATGTTATGAGAATGCGGAAATCCTGGGCGGAGGGTATTTCTCCTCCCACGAGCAGCTCCGGGTTTCAGCCTCCGCGCGAAATTGTATTTGTGCGTGACATTTGCTACCGCTTACGAAACCTCACCCAACCTCTCCTTCGCAGGAGAGGAGATTTTATTAATCGTTGCTGGAGTGTGAGGGTAGTGGCTTTCTTATAATTGTCGATGCTGATT
>JBBSDW010000123.1:0-10111 GCA_038240295.1 Kapaibacterium sp. (SeqCode) | reverse complement strand
TGGTTGATCCTCTACATCTCCGGCCAGAAGAACTTCATTGCTGAAGCACCGCTCCTCGCCTTATGTGAGATGTATGCGTTATTTGAAAATTTGTAGCCGGTGGTCTGTGACCAACAGCCGGCGCGATATCGCTTGAGCGATGTCGCTCGTGCAATATCGCGAATATCCGATTATCGCTTGCTGAACTGGAAGCGCTTGCGAGCTTTTGGCTGGCCGTACTTCTTACGCTCGACCATACGTGGGTCACGCGTGAGGAGTTCTTCCTTGCGAAGCAACGTGCGGAATTCTTCGTTGATGTCGACAAGTGCCCGGGCAATGCCCAAACGAACTGCGCCTGCCTGACCGGTCGTGCCGCCACCAGAGACGTTTGCCTTGATGCTGTAATTGCCGAGCGTGCTCGTTGCCTTGAGTGGGCGCTGCACATCGTCGCGCTGGATCTCATTCGGGAAGTACTGCTCGATCGGGCGGCCATTGATCATGTAATCGGCTGGCTTGCCATCGGTTGCGGTGAGATAAACGCGAGCTGTTGCGTTCTTGCGGCGACCTACGAAAATATCTGCTTGCTTGGACATCGAGTTCTAAATCGGGTTCTAAACTTTAACGAACGATCGCTGACTGAAGGTTATAGACAGAAGGCATCTGTGCTTCGTGCGGATGATCGGCACCGGCATAGACTTTCAGCTTCATGAAGGTCTCGCGGCCGAGCGTGTTCTTCGGAAGCATACCGCGAACGGCTGATTCGACGATCATCTCGGGCTTCTGTGCCTGGACGTCTTTGAATTTCTCAAAGCGAGCGCCGCCTGGATAAAGCGTGTTGTGATAGTACTCTTTCTGCTCTTCGCGCTTTCCGGTAAGTTTGATCTTGCCGGCGTTGATGACGATGACGAAATCGCCGGTGTCAACATGCGAAGTGAAGAACGGCTTGTGCTTGCCGCGAAGCAGGCGCGCGACTTCGGTCGCGAGGCGACCGACCGTCTGGCCGTCGGCATCGACGAGATGCCACTTTTTCTCTACTTCGCCTACTTTGGCGTACTTCGTCTTCAGAAAGTTGTCGGTATCCTTTGCCACAACGGCTCCTTACGAATAAAAACTGTGATTACTGCCCACTACAGCGGGCCCCTTAAATTCAGCCCGTCAATAAGCACTTGACGTCGTTGAAAGTTCCGAAAAAGTGAAATTTAGCTGTTGGCCATTTTGGCATTCCCTGCTTCCCAATGGCCAATTTAACCTTTTAAAAGCTAAAGGTCTCTTGGAATGGGAGCCCAAGAGACCTTTACTACTTTCCTACCGGATATGCGGTCTACGGCAGGAGGTGTTTAGAAGCGTGCTATTCGAACGGTTGGGGAACCGTTCGTTAATAAATACGAGATGGCAAGGTGGGCAGTTTTTCTTTTCTCTCGTATTAGTAAAGATTTCTTAGGTTTTTGATGTTTTTCCAAGGGCTCGCCTAATGCTGAGTTCATGACCGACCAGTTTCGGAACACTCCGATCAAATCTCTGGAACAACCGACGCAAAATGAGACGTAGCTCGGGTTTAAACCCGACCTCGAATCTTGAAAACGAGTATGCGCCCGTTTTTAGAAAAAACTCGCACACGCTTGGGTGAAGAAATATCGCGGCTAGTGAGAGAGCGTGGTCATTGGGCGATCCTCGTTTCGAGCGTGCGTCCAGCTCCAGCATCGCGGTCGGGATGAATCCCGACCTACATTAAAAAAGCGCTCTCGAATTTCTTCGAGAGCGCATTGAAAAACGTAGCATTCGGTTACGAATGAATTCGCTGTTTCGCTTCTGCGTGAAGCACTTCCTGCGATTCGAGGCGGCCTTTGCCTGAGCGCTCAAGCGTGATCATGACGCCGCTTACGTGTGCACCAGGCGCACGGTTGACGAAGAATGACATCGACGCCGCCGAAGCTGCATTGAAATTGAGCATACGTTCCGGCGTGCCGCCTTCATGCATGTACCAAAGTACATAATGGCTGCCTGCCGCATTCGGTTGAAGCTTTGAGACTACGAGCAATGCGTCGCCGTGGGTCTCGTCCCAGATCACGCGGCCATTTGCGTTGATGCCGGAGGAAGCAGGTGCGAACTGATATTGCAATGCGCTCGGCTCTGAAGTCAGGTTGATATAGGCTTGCGTCAAGCCAAAGTTTGTCTGCATGTGGCCTGAGGCGCCGACAGCAATTTCCTTGTGCGTTTCGTCGGCTCGCGAATCGCTTTCATCCGCAAGAGCTGCTTCGGGCGCTTCGATCGGTGCTGCTTCGGTCAGGCGCTGCTCGCTGGACGAACGTGCGACCTGATAGTTCGCACTTTGCTTAAACGCATCCGACTGCGTGCTCTGCTGAATACGGGCTGACATCCCATTCTGATCGAGGATGTGCTCGACCGTATATGCGCTTACAAACACTCCGCCGAGGAGCAAACTCGCAAAAACTGCAGTGCGCTTGAGCAAACTGAATGAGTTGATCAATTTCATTCCCTGCACCAGTCCCTTTTCGGGAGCCTGGTAGATCTGCGATGCGCTGATCTGCGACATTACCTTTTCCTTAAGGAATGGCGGCGGCACGACCGGTGCGAGAACGCTCGGCAACTGCCCGAGCATTTCCTGAACGCGCTGGTGGGTCTCAACAAATGTTGAATTTCCGGCGGCGAGCATGGATTCGACGTGCGCCTTCTCTGCCTGGCTGGCGTGTCCGAGCACGTAGGCCAAGACGTGATCGAAGATCGCGTTGGACTGTCCGATGGTTGATTCTGCTACTAACAATGTCGTCTATCTTAAACGAAAACGTGACAAACTCCGAATGGGCTGACTCGCGGAGCCCATTACTATAGAACTGGCCACTAAAATTTAGGCCGCAACACTCTACCCATCTTCATCACCGCCTGACGCATCTTCGTCTTTACGGTCCCCACCGGCATTTCGAGCCGGTCGGCTATTTCGACGTGGGTGAGACCCCCGAAATAGGCCATGTCAACGATCGAGCGCTGATCATGCGTTAATTCTTTCAGTGCCTTCTGCACTTCCCGCTTCGCGTCTGCAGCATGAAGTCCCATGTCCGGTGTACGTGTCTCGACCAGTAAATGGTCGATCTCCGGCCGGTCCTCGCTGACCATAGGAAAATCTGTTTCCTGCTGGTGTTCACGGTACCTTCGCGAGCGAAGTTCATCGACCGCACGATTCCGTGCGAGCGACATGACCCAGCTTACAAGGTTGCCTCGACTTTCGAGATACTGCGGCGCCTTCTGCCAAACCAGTACGAAAATCTCCTGCAACAGATCCTGGGCATCCTCCTCGGCTCTGAGCATGTGCAAGAGCAATGCGTAGATCTTCGGAGAAAACCGGTCATAGAACTCGCTGTAGGCGGCCTGACTGCGGTCGCGAGCGATCTTTTCAAAGAGCATTTCATCCGTCTGCGAAGCCTTCAGCCACCGGTGGTCCGATGCCTGCTTTTGAATAGCTGGAAGCCCGACGTCTTCAAACGTCGTCTCCGAAAGCTGTTCGCCTGGATGAGTGAAAGCTACGATCTCATCCTGAGTCGGCGATTCCGAGCGATGTGACTCGCTAAAAACGTCGCCGCTCGAGGCTTGATCAAGCCTAATAAGAGCTAAATTGTCAAACACAAAGAGCCTTCTAATTAAGAATACGAAAAATCAGCACAATGGGATTCTAAGAGCTTGCACTAAATTACTACAATCAATTGCGAAATGCAAATTTTTTATGAAAATACCTGTCCGAAAACGCGAAATAACTGGTCAAATGTGGGAAAGTGGGTAAGTTTGGGGCTAAAAATTTATTTATCCACATTTGTGGGGAAACAGGGCCGGGCTCTGTGCCGGGCGTCGGGTGTCGAATGTCCAGCCTCACAACTTCCTATCAACCACAGTTTCACGCGTGGGACGGTCTTCCCGTCCGTCTGGTGGGGCAGGTTGAATGCAAGTCAAATTGCATCGATATGCTTTCGAGGAAGTCGGTTCAAGATTGATCCAACATTAAAGATTGTGCTCACCTCACCAGACGGACGGGACGTCCGTCCCACGCGGAGGGAATCTCTTAAGATTCATGGTTCAGCCGTTGCAGCCAGCAGCGCGGCGCCGAGCATTCCGGCGTCGTTGCCGAGTTTTGCGGGGCGGAGTTCTGCTTTGTCTACCTGGTGCGGGAGAACGTGAGCTTTGAAGATTGCGAAGGCTGGTGCGAGTATGAGATCTCCGGCGCGGGCGACCCCGCCGCCTATGATATAGATATCGATGTCGAGAAGCTTTGTTACATCGGCGCAACACATTCCGAGAAGTTCACCGGCGTCTTTGAATACTTCGATCGCGAACGCGTCGCCTGCTTCGGCTGCGTCGTAGATCTCCTTCGGATCGAGTTCGGCTCCGCCTAAAAATTTACGAAGCGAGCTTTGTGCGCCGGTCGTCTTTAACTTATCGAGAGCCCGGCTTGCGAGATACCGCTGACCGATATATTTTTCAAGAGGCGTACCCTCAGCATCGACGCCAAATTGACCAAACTCCCCTGCACCGCCGGAAGCGCCGCGAAAGATTTTGCCATCGGCATAGATGCCTCCGCCGACGCCCGTGCCGAGCGTGAGCATGATAAAATTTTGCAGGCCTTCTGCGGCACCGAACTTCGCTTCGGCGAGCGTTGCGACCTTTGCATCGTTGTCGAGTTCAACCGTCACTCCCGGCGACTTCGCTTCGATCATTGCCTTGAGCGCCACTTCATGCCAGTCGGGAAGATTTGGCGGATTGCGTACGACCGTTCGATCAAGGTTCATCGCGCCCGGCGCTCCGACTCCAATGGTTGCCTTGATCTGATTACTCACTTTGATCTTCTCGATCTCCTTCGCAATAAGCTCGACTGAATCCTCCGGCTTCGAAACGGGAGTTACCACCGCAGACTGTGCGATGATTTTGCGTGCATTCAGATCGACTACCCCGAACTTGATCGAAGTGCCGCCGATATCGATTCCGAGATAAAGTGTAGCGCTCATTAGAGATGTGCCGATTAATTTGAATCGCGGTAGATCGTCTCGCCCGGACGCCGCATGTTGTATTTCTCGCGCGCGATACGTTCGAGTGTCGCCGGGTCTTCGGTTTTCAGTTGATCTACTTGCTTCGACAAAACTTTTTGCTCGTCGTCGAGCTGCTTTTGCTTCTCCTGCTGTGTCGAGATCTCGCGTCGAAGCTGCGCATGGCGCCAGAGGCCTTTGTTGGCAAATAGGAGCGTTGCGGTCAGTACGATGATGATCGCAAAAATGAGCAAAAGCTTCGGCGAGCGAAGTAGTGTGCGAACGCGAGCTTTGATCGACTTCTTGGCCAAGAGCAGTCTATAAAAAGTACATCACATAGAAGAACTCCTGTCAGTCGATAGTGCCCCAATGTTTATAGGCCGCCAACGACTCGTAAATAAAAATCGGGTTGCGGTGCATGCGCAACTTCCCAACCGACGCCGAAGGAGACTTCAAAAATATTTTCGGCGCCCGCCCGAAGTTCGAGTCCGTAACTCTGGAGCCAGTGCGTTTTGGAAAGTGGCGTAACATCGACGTTCGGCTGATTCGTCGGGTGATCGCCGTACCATACGCTTCCGAGGTCGAAAAATTCTACAAGCGTTGGATGGAAGGCGCCGACGAGTGGTACGAGTTTGCCGAAGAGAAAGTCGGGCTCGCGCAACTCGGGTGAAAAGATGGCCATCCGATTGCCATAATAGTACCGGCGAATGCCGCGCATGCGGTCGCTCGTTCGATCGCTGATGAATGTGAATCCGCCCTGGAAAAAGTCGTAGGATGTGAACCCGACGAATTCCTGAGGCAAGAGATCTCCGGTTTGTGCGACAGCTCTGCCGACAAATGCCAGTTCTGCATTGCCGCCCAGAGGGAAAGCATAATCACCGAGGAATCGATAACGGGTGAAATTCAAATCACTTCTGAGAGCTTTGTCGGCATGCGTGGCGCTCAGGCTTGTGACAAACTCTCGCGATGTATAGAAATAACTTATCACAACCTGGTTGATCGAAGCGGAGATAGGTTTGAGACTCAAGGGTGTCGAAGCGAACTCGGCAAGATTCCAGGGCTCCAGCCCGCGATGGGCGAATCCGATCGAGAGTACGTGAAGCTTTGACAGATCGTCCGGGGCCGAAAATGCTTTCGAAAGCCCGAGCGTCCAGCGATCGTCGCGTTCGTAGTAACTCTTGTTATCAATGACGCCTGCAAAGCTTTGCAGGTCTCCATATTCTGCAAGGATGGTGAATCCAAGCTGTGAGTTCAGATAGGAAATATCGAATCCAAATCGGTTCGATGCATCGCCGTAATCAAGAAGCAGCCCCAGGGCGTGCTTGCCCATGGGGTCGGCGAGCGCACTCGTCAGACCGAACCGCGTACCTCCAGCACCTGTCCGTGAGCGATCGCTTCCAATGAACGGCAATACGAACAACGGGCTGATATGCGCGAGCGAGTTATACGCCTCTGCAGTACCAAGGTGCGCGGCAGGAATTGAATCTTCAGTGCGTGTAATGAGCGGCCAGTGCACCGTTCTCCAAGCTCCATATTTTTGACGAGGCTGCGCGACGGGCGAGGCCTTGACCTCGTGCGAGGCGGGATACCAATAAAGCGAAACCTTATTCTTTGAATCGAACGAAGTAACGAGGAGTGAATCTTTCGAACGGGGCCAATCCCATGCCTGAATGTTGCTCGCGATATCGCTGATCGGGCGCGCATCAAGTTTCGAGACGGGACTACGATACAGATTCGAAATGCCGCTCGCGTGCGAAACGTAAACGATCGAGTCGCCTTTTGATGAGTAGATAGGATATCGATCGTTGATCGAATCGTCGGTCAAATATTTGATCTCAGCGTTGGCGACGCTGATCAAAGCAATGTCGCGTTTACCATTTGCGCGAAAGATGGAACAGGCGACCGTCGCATCGTCCGGCGACCAACGTGGAGCGTAGAGTTGAACGTGCGGATCGTTGAAACGTGTGAGCGATCGAATCTTAGTGCCATTGCCCGAAAGCAGATCGAGATCCGCTCCGCCTTGGTGATAATGAACGGCAACGAATTGATCGGTCCGATGTGCGGCCTCGGGATATTCATAGCGGCCGTCCGTGGTGAGGCGTTCGATGTCGCCTGATTCGATGCTGAGTTTATAAATGTCGTGTTCGAGATCGGCGTGCGGACCGAATCGAAGTTTGGAAAAGAGGAGATGGCGCCCGTCGAGCGACCACGAAAGAGATGGCTCGACACCTGGCTGCGCGAATATCTTTTCAGCCTCGGTTGTGTCGTTCAGCATCACGTAAATGCCTTGCGGCGTTTCGACATCTTCCTTGCCGATGATAGCGATTTTTTTGCCATCGGGCTCAAGGCGAGCAGTTTCTACGATCTCGAGCCCTGAACGGATCTTGCGTCCGATGTCCTTCATATCGTCGTGCTGACCATACGACGTACCATAATAGACCGTTAGGTATTTATGCCACTCGCCATAAATTTCCGAAAGCGAATGCTTTGTAACCTTCAGAACGGCTTCATCGAAATCATAGAGGCCCAGCGCGCTTCGATGCTTCAGGATATGGACCAGTGAGGAGTCGCCATAGTTCATCGCGATAAACCTGACGAGCGATTGACCGCCTTCATAAATAAGTACGCCGCTCAAATAATCATCGTTGTCGAAATTGAGTCTGTCCGAGATCGTTGCGACGCGGAGCGCCATGTCAAGATCATCCGTCCAGCCATCGGGCTCCATGAAGCGCGCCATGCCTTCGTTGAACCAGCGAGGCACATTGTCGAGGCCGGCAATGATATCGGTCCAGCTTTTTGTCGCATGCGCGATCACGATGTGGGTAAATTCATGCGTGATCACGGTGCGCAGCCACTTCGAAGTCCCGCTCGATCGGATAGAGTACGGAAGATCGTCGAGGATGCCGCGAAGCCAGATGAAAATATGATCGTCCGAAAAGGCAAAGGCATTCTTGATCTCGTCGTTATCGGAAACGTAGATCTTCGTTTTTCCTTGCAGCGGCGTTTGAAGATTTGTAGTTACGACTCGATAGGCCTCTTCGGCGACAGGAGCGATTTTTTGTGCGATGGTGTCGAGACCTTCGTAATAAATAATGAGAAAGTGTTCGGTCTCGATCTGCCGCCAGGTCAATTCGGGATGACCAGCACCAAGCGGAGAACCGAGTTGAGCCTGGGAGGAATTCGGGAAAAGCAAAACTGCACTCATCACCAAAATGAGTGCGGCTATCGCAATAGATGTCCTGCCTGAGTTATGCAAGTTGGGTCAGGTCAAACAGTTCATTGAGCTTCGGAAGGTGCAGGGTCCATCCCAGTTCTTTTTCGATGACACCTTTGAGCACAATGCGCGCCGAATCTTCACCGTGTGTGAGAAAGATATGCTTGGGCGCCTGCGGCATTCGTTTGAGCCATGATATGATCTCGCCCTGATCGGAATGTCCACTCATAGAAAGCAGCTTTTTTACTTGAGCTTTGACTTCGACCTGCACACCAAGCACCGTCGCATGTGTCGCGCCATCAATGAGTTGTCTGCCGAGCGTACCCTGACCCTGAAAGCCGGTGAAGAGCACGACGGTCGATGGATCGGACAGGCGATTCTGCAAATGATGCATGATGCGTCCGCCCGTCGCCATCCCGCCAGCACTGATGATGATCGCGGGACCGGTAAGCTTATTGAGCGCTTTCGATTGGTCTGGAGTTTGGGTAAAGTGCAGTGAGTCGAATGACAGTGGATTATGATCGGATTCGCCAAGCTCGGCTTTCGACATTGTGTGATCTTCCGAATATTTTTCGTAGAGCTCTGTCACGCTCGTTGCCATCGGAGAATCGACATACGTGGGGATCGGCGGTATTTTCCCATCGCGCATGAGATTATTGAGAGAGAAGATCAACTCCTGCGCGCGGTCGACTGCGAATGCTGGCACAAGCAGCACCTGACGATTCTTCACGATCTCCTCGATGATCGCGCCGAATTCGAACTGCGGATCCTCTTTCGAATGAAAGCGATCACCATACGTCGATTCGCAAACTACAATATCGGCTTGTGGCGGATCTTCGCGAGGCTTCAAATAGACCGGATTCTCGCGGCCAAGATCGCCCGAAAATAAAACGCGGATCGGATCGCGATCTTCGAATCGCTTCTCGACCAACACGAAATTCGAGCCGAGAATATGTCCGGCGTTAAAATATTCGAAGGTGACATCGTCAGGAAGCAACTTCTTGCTATGACGCTCCTGCGTTACAAATCTTGCGATCACTGCCTCTGCATCGTCCGGTCCATAGAGCGGCTCCGCAGGCTTGTGATGGCTGTAGCCGTGCTTGTTCGCATGGTATGCTTCCTCTTGCTGAAGATGCGCGGAATCTCTTAGGATGATCGCGGAGACGTCTTTCGTTGCAGGAGTTGCCCAGATCTGTCCGGTAAATCCGTTCTTACCGAGTTTCGGGAGATACCCCGTATGATCGAGATGTGCGTGGGTCAAGACAATATTCGCCACATCGCCGATCTCGATCGGAAGCGGATTCCAGTTTAGCACGGTGAGATCGCGCGTGCCTTGAAAGAGTCCGCAGTCAACCATAAAGCCGCGGCTTTTCGCAGTCCGCAAAAAATATTTCGACCCAGTCACCTGACCAGCCGCCCCAAGAAATTGTATCGTAAACATATCGTTAACGAAGTTAAGATCGTGTGTAACCAGATAATTTAATTCTCAGCCTCAAATCCATTCGATGAATTCATCCTTCATCCTTGCCTCTCTTGCCCCCTTGCCCCTTAGCGTTTTCCTTTCCAGCGGCCCTTTGGCGCTGGCCTGGAGCGAGAACCGCCGCCATCAACGACACTTGTTGGCGGAAGTCCTGGCGAATAGTTTGACATCGGCTGGACGTTATCGAAATCGGTACCGCCATAGCCGCCACCGTTACCACCTCCACCCCCCGGTTTTTTGGCGCCCCGCTTTTTCTTCGGCGGACCATTTTGTATCGGTCCATTCTGTGCCGGCCCATTACGTCGTGGACCATCCTGTGGCGGGAATAGATTTCTTCCGCGAGGTTCGGGCATTGGCGCCTGGCGTTGTTCCTTAGGCGGTGGCATCATCCGATTATCGCGTGCAGGCTTG
>JBBSDW010000122.1:0-10204 GCA_038240295.1 Kapaibacterium sp. (SeqCode) | reverse complement strand
CAAGTTGCATAATGTGATCAGATAAAAGTCAAAAATACCGAAACAATACTGTCAAGGTTTGAACGCTGCTCGAACAAACATTAGCTCTCCTGATGCTGGATGGTGGTAGTCGTCACGATCACTTTATGCCTCGGGCTCAGTAGTGAATAAAGCATGGGCAGCATCACAAATAATAGCACGGTCGAGACCGAGAACCCACCAATTACAGCGATCGCAAGCGACTGCTGCATTTGCGCGCCAGCGCCAAGCGCGAGTGCCAAAGGCAGGAGCGCCAAGACAGCTGCGAGCGTTGTCATGACGATCGGCCTGACCCGCTCGCGCGTAGCTCCGATGATCGCATCATGAGGATGCAGTGCGCTGTATCGCGGCAAGTGCGCAGTATACAAAATAAAGATCGCATTTTCGGCCACGATACCGATGATCATGATCAGTCCGACAAAACTCGAAATATTGAGCGTCATGTTCGTCACCCAAAGCGCAACAAATACCCCACCAAGCGAGAGGATCGTAATGAGAATAATCGAGATAGGTGCGCGGAAATCTTTAAAGGTCAGCAGCAGCACAAGAAACACGAGCACGAAGGCAACAAGCGCCACCATCAGCAGGCTTCGAAAAGAATCCTGCTGAGTTTGGTAGACCCCGCCATATTCGATCCGCATATTCTGAGGCAACCGCAATTTTTGCGCGAGCACCGATTTGATCTCGTTGATCGTGCTTCCAAGATCGCGATTTTCGATACGTGCGGTAACTGCGATGAACGGTTCGAGTCCCTCGCGATCACGCTCGGCTTCCCCAGGCGTACGCCGCATTGTTGCGATGGCGCTCAGCGGAACGAGCGTACCCTTCGGAGCGGTGAGCAGGATCGACCGAAGCGAATCGAGATCGAAATGATACGCGGAAGGAAAACGAACTCGTACACCGATCGTTTTTTGATCGATGAGCACCGAGGTCGCCTCAAGACCTTGCATCATCAGTTCGAGTTGCTCCTGAACATCTTTTGTTGTAATGCCATAGAACGAAGCTCGCAGCGGATCGACCTCGATCACGTTCGAGGGCCCTGAGATCACGATACCGTTAAATCCATCGACGACACCTTTGACCGGCTGGATCAACTCCAGTACGCGTCCCGCTATTTTTTCAAGCGAGGCCTGATTGCCGCCAAAGATCTTGACTTCAACCGGTGATGGAGTGTTCGTCAGATCGCCGATCACATCTTGCAGAATTTGTCCGAAGTCGATCGTGAGTCGCGGCTCCACTTGTTGCACTCGTTCGCGCACATCGTTGATCACCTCGTCGATCGGACGGGTGCGCTGTTTTTTCAGCTTTACTGTATAGTCGCCACGATTGGGTTCGGTAAGAAAAAAGCCAAGCTGTGTGCCGGTGCGTCGAGAGTAGGCTTCCACCTCCGGCACTTTCATGAGTACGTGCTCGACATTCATCAGCATCCGGTTGGTCTCGGTAAGCGAGGTGCCCGGTGGCGAGTTGTAATCGATCACGAAGGAGCCTTCATCCATATCGGGCATGAAGCCCGAACCGAGTTGCATATAAACGAAATAGGAACCGGCAAGCAACAGTAGCACGCCCGGAATGGCGAGCCAAGAATGATCGAGGAGCCAGTGCATGAACCGGCCGTACTGCTCGCTGAGGCGCGAGCGTTTCTCTTCGCGTTCGGCTTCACGATCGATATCGCGAGTACTTACGAAACCGCCTGCAAGCAAGGGTGCAAGCGTGACCGAAAATAAGAACGAGAGAATAAGCGCGAAGACCATCGTGATCGAGAGCGATCGAAAGAATGCTCCGGTGATGCCGCTCAAAAATCCGAGGGGTATATGAATGACGATCGTGCTTAAGGTCGAAGAGATCACGGCGATCATGAGCGTCTTAAGCGCTGCGCCGCTCGCACGCGAAAAGATCGCGTCTTTTGAACCGCCCGCATGCTCCTCCATCGCAAAGTGCGTGAAGATCGCCTCGATGATCACGATGGAATCGTCGATCAATAGACCAACGGCGGCAGCAATGCCGCCGAGCGTCATAATGTTGATCGTTTCATTGATCGTATAGAGACAAACGAACGTACCTGCGATCGTGACGGGCACCACCAGCGCGATGACAAGCGTGATGCGCCAGCTTCGAAGAAAGGTCAACAGCACGATCATCGCAAGGCCGATACCGATCAGGATACTATCCCTGGTGCCGTCGATCGAGTCCTTGATGTAGCCGGCCTGATCGTAGAAATTCTCGAACCGAACATCAGGCGGAAGCTTGATCGACTTCAAAACCGATTGAATATCGTCACCGATCTGAACGGTGCTGCCGGTTGGCTGCTTGAGTATGTTGAGGAGGACGGCATCCTGTCCGTGCGCCGTGGTGCGAATCAGTTGATCTTCGACTCTGGTCGAGACAGTTGCAATATCCGAAATCCGGACGGGCGTTCCGCTGAGCGTCGTCACGGTTACAGCGCCGATCTCATCGGATGTTCGTAGCAAACCGCTGACGAGCGAGAGATAGAGTTGATAGTTATTGTCGATGAGTCCGGTGGATGCGACAAAATTTGTCTGCCGCAACGCATCTGCCACCTGCCGGATATCGAGTTTGTATTGATAAAGCCGCGCAGGGTCGATCTTTACTTCAAACTCCTGCCGATCGCCGCCTGTCACCTCTACCCGCTGCACTCCGGCAACGCGCAAAAGTTGGGGTCGAAGCTGAAAGAGAGCGATGTCACGCAATTCAATGAGTGACCTTGTTTTAGAAGTGAGGCTATAACCTTCAATCGGGAATACGGCAACGCTCATCGCCTCGGCCTCGATATGCGCGTCGGGCGGCAGCACATTTCTGATGTTGGCAAGCCGTCCCTGTAAGAGTTGAAGCGACTGCTGTACGTTGCTGCCCCAGTTAAGAAAGATGGAAATCTCGGCAGACCCTCTGCTGGTGAGCGATCGCTCCGTCCGAAGTCCGGGCAATGAGCTCACGACTTCTTCGATCGGCTTTGTCACTTCGGCCATCATTCGATCGGCTGGCTCTTCGCCGTTATCGGCAAGGATCACGATGCGTGGAAACGTGATGTCGGGAAACAAGCCGACGGGCATGCGAAGCATCAGCGCTACACCCGCTACGGCGATCAGCAACGAAAAAACAAAAACTGATTTCCGATGCGTGCTTACCCGCAAAAAAAAGCTCATTGGGCGTTATGCACGTTCGTGGTGATCAATGGAGTAGCGTGATACGTGTGGAATCCGGCATCGCGTAACCGCCTTCGGTGATGACGTTCATCCCGTCTTCGACGTTGGGTCCGCTGATCTCGATCGAACTATCGTGCGATGGGCCACGCTCGACATCGATGGGATGCGAGATCGAATCGGGACCAAAGGTCATGATCGTGTACGTATTGGTCTCGTCGTTTCGCAAGAGCGCCGACTTCGGAACGACCAAAGCGGAGGAATGCGAACTGAGCACAAACGAAGCTGTCCCGTTTACATCGGCGCGCAAGCTATTGACGATCTGCGGTGTGAGATGATCGAAGGTGAGGATCACTTCGGCACTCTGGCTTTCAGCGACAACGCGCGATTTGATTGCGAAAACGCGCGCAGCAAGGATCTGATCCGAAAGTCCCGGCAATACTACACGAGCAGTCATTCCGATCCGAATTTTTCCAAGATCGCCGAGTGGGACATTCGCTATAAATGCCGTACTCGATGGATCGATGATCGAGACCATTTCCTGGCCTTCGGCGAGATACTCGCCAAGATTTGCACTCTTCGTATCGATCCTTCCACCAATGCTCGCTCGAACGGCAACGCCAGTTACCGATTGCTCTGCATCCTTTAGCATGCGCTCGGCAGTTGCTTTTTCAGACTCGCCGGATGCCTGAGCAGCTAAAACCCGAGCACCTTCGACTGCCGCGATCGATTCCTTCGTTTCGACACGCGCGATAACATCACCCTTCGCGACCGCGGTACCTTCGACCACAGTCATTTCAATGATCCTTCCAGCAATGGGCGCGTAAATCTTCTCGTTATGTATCGCACGTGTCCGGCCGGTCACATTGAACAGATCCTCGACGTATCCGGGCTTGACCTGCGTGGCACGGACGGGCACAGTTGCCGTAATAGTTTGGTCCGTAGTCGCGACGGTTTTTTTACAACCGGCGCCCGCTGCGATCGCGAGCAGAACGAGAACCGAGAGTGCTTTATTCTTAGTGCGCATTTAACCTCGCTATCTGTGCGTTCGATGTTGTGATCTCGGCAAGTATCTGAAGCACGGTCCGCCGGCTATCGACATAACTTTTATGCGACTGCAATACTTCTGTTAGTGTTGCGCGCCCGCCGGCATAGACGCTCAGTGTGCGCTCATAACTTTTTTGTGCCAGATCGATCGAATTTTTAGCAAGTACAAGATTGCTTCGAAGCTGTCTGATTGTGAAGCGCAGACGTACGAGATCGGAAAGAAGTGCGCGTTTCAGGATCAAATTCTGAATCCTGACATTTGTCGCCTCCGCTGTTTTTTGTTGAACGGCGAGATCGTTGATCCCCCAATCGAAGAGAGGACCGTTGACGGAAATGCCTACCGACGCACCCAAAAAACCTGCACGATCGCCTGGTGGCAAGAGGATATTGTCGAACGATGTCAAGAGGCCCGCGTCTCCGTTGAGCGTCACGGTCGGCCTTGCGTCGGCGGCAGAAAGTTGAACTTCGAGTTCGGCTCGTTTGAGATCGAGATCGGCGATCGCGATTTGCAGACGAACGGCAGAATCGGCCAGCGGCAAGGCGTTCTGTGCCGCATCGGCAAGCTGAGAGATCGAACCTTGCGCCGTGATAAGTGTGTCCGTTGGTTTGCCCATCGCGATCGCGAGCGAATATCGCGCGATGAGTGCATCGGTACTCGCTTGCGCAAGTTGCAACTGCGCGCGGTTGACATCGCTCATCGCCGAAAGCAAATCGGATTGGCTTAGCGCCCCGCCGGCTTCAAGCCGTTTGACGAGATCGCGCAGGGTCACTGTCTCCGACATAACGGCGCTGTCCAGCTCTTCCTCGTCCCGGCCACGCACGACTTGGATGAAGGCTTCAGTCACCGAACGAATAATATCTGCGTTTTCGAGTTCGAGCTGCTTCCGAAGTTGCTCCACATTGAGGTCGTTTTCAGCTCCGAGCAGGCGACTCTTTCCGCCATCGTATAATAACTTTTCCGCAGTAACCTGCGCCGAGACGATTCCGCCGTTCGTGCTTGCGGGATCATAGCCCCAGCGTGAAAAATGCGGAGCATATGACAGATCTCCACGATAGCCGATCAGTGCGTTGCGTTTGAGTATGTTGATCTTTCCCGTGGCCGATACGCCTTCGATCTGCGCAGTGAGCGCGACAAGTCTGAGATCGTTGGCAAGCGCCGTATCGATCGCTTGCTGCAACGTATAGACACGGATGGCACGTACGGAATCTGCCTGCATTCCCTTCACAACAGATGCGCGCGAGAACCCAATCAATAGGATGAAGGTAACAAAAAAAGTAAATTTCGTTTGAAGCATGCGTACACACGAAGGAGTCATCTCATAAATATTCCTTCATCTGGTTTCGCTTCAAAAGATCGACAAGTTCGCGGACGCCCTGCGCTTCGTGTCGCGTCGTGATCAGGATCGCGTCACCGGTGTTCACCACGACCAGATCATGCACACCATAGAGGGCGATCAATTGCTCCGTCCGTGAAACGACAAGCGAGCCTCGCGTTGCGCGGGTGACAA
This sequence comes from Kapaibacterium sp. (SeqCode), assembly GCA_038240295.1. Lineage (GTDB taxonomy): Bacteria > Bacteroidota > Ignavibacteria > Palsa-1295 > Palsa-1295 > JABDDM01. The sequence goes on along the minus strand of JBBSDW010000122.1, from coordinate 4,473 downwards.
CTCGTTCGCCGATGAGTACGTTGTTTTCAAGATCCTTCTCATTGAGCCTGTAAACTTCATCCCAGCTACCAACATCGCTCCAGCCGAGCGCTCCTGCCCGCAAGACATAAACATTCGAGGCGTGCTCCATCACACCATAATCGATCGAAACTCCGCGAAAGCAACTATAGGCTTCGCGCAGTTTATCAGCAAATTGCGGCGACTCTGGCTGAGGTACATTTGCGAGCTGCTCGGAGATCTCGGGTGTATGGATGGCCAGCGCCTCGCGTATCGCGTCGACCCGCCAGATGAACATGCCGGAATTCCAGAGAAAATCGCCGCTTTCGACAAAACGCTTCGCCGTGTCGATGTCAGGCTTTTCTGCAAAGCGCTTGACGCGGAAGACATCGCGGAGTTCAAACTCACTGAAATTCGGCAGCTCCGACTTCGATGGCAAATGCTCATCGTCGAGCTGAATATACCCGAAGCCGGTTTCGGGCCTCGTCGGATGAACCCCGACGGTGATCAGATTTTTCGTTTCAAAAGCAAGCCTCGCACCAAGATCGATCAATCGAGAAAATTCCTGGCTATTACGAATGACATGATCGGCCGGCAGCACTACCATGACCGCATCATCTCCGCAACGTTCGCGAGCGATGGCCGCAGCGAGTGCGATGCATGGGGCGGTGTTCCTGCCAAAGGGTTCGGCGATCACATTCTCCGGAGGGATCGAGGGAAGCTGTCTCGCAAGTTCTTCGCGCTGCTGCTCGCTGGTGATGATGATCGTGTTCTTCGGCGACGCGAACGAAGCGGTACGCATGATCGTCGATTGGACGAGCGTCTCCCCTTTGGTCGCAACTTCCAGTAGCTGTTTAGGCTTTCGCTCGCGAGATTCCGGCCAGAACCTTGCGCCTACGCCACCCGCCATTATCACGAGACAAATTTTCATGGTGCAAATTTAGAGGTTCTTTGGCGCGAACCGGCGATTAGAACCAAAGATTGGCCGCCCGCATGAATTAGTACTCATTCTCGCTACTCATTCTCGCGGATAATGCGAGGAACTCGCTGAGCGATGTTGGTCAGGATCTCGTAGGGGATCGTGCCGACCGTGCGCGCCAGAGTCCAAGCGGTGATCTCGGTCCGTAACGTCGAAATGAGCTTGACTCTTTCTCCGATCTGGATCGGGTCACCTTTGCCATCGACCATTAACTGGTCCATGCAGATCGAACCTACGACCGGATAACGTTTGTGGCCGAGGATCACTTCCGTCTTATTGGTCAGCGAGCGAGAATATCCATCGCCATAGCCCACCGGAATCGTAAGGATATTCGTGCGCACTTCCGATTTCCATCGGAGGTTATAGCTTACGCCTTCGTTGGCGTCGATCTCTTTTGTAAATGCGACGGCACTTACCAACTCGAGCACCGGCTTGAGCGAATCGCCAAACCGCTCGTCAAGATCGCTGCTCGGCGTATATCCATAGAGCATGATCCCTGGCCGCACCATATCGAAGGCACATCGGGATGCGCACTGGAGAATGGCGCCGCTATTCGCACAGTGAATGAGCGGGATCGTGATCCCGGCCTGCTTTATTTCGGAAACGACCGATTCAAAGCGCCGAAGCTGCTCGTCGAAATAGGCGAGATCGAGTTCGTCGCTGGTTGCAAAGTGTGTTGAAAGTCCGACGAACTCCAGCGCGTAGGATTCTTTCAGGATCAAGTGAATAATGTTTAAGGCTTCTGCAGGTCGAACGCCAACTCGCCGCATACCGGTGTCGACCTTCAGATGGATCCTTCCCTTCGTTCCTAAGGTACGGGCTTTGGCAGCAATGAGCGGAATATGCGCCGGATCGGTAAGCGTAAAATCGAGCTGATGGCTCAGCAGTACTTCGATCTCATCCTCAAGTATAGACGTCAAGACGAGGATCGGCCGCGAGGTGATTCGCCGGAGCCTTACACCCTCCTCTTCCGTGGCGACGCCAAATGCGTAGACCTCTCCCGATTCGAGAGCTGCACGCGCAATGATCTCAAGGCCGTGACCATAGGCATTCGCTTTCACAATTGCCATGATCTTCGTCGCCTTGCCAACGCGGTCGCGGACGAGCCGTAGGTTCGAGAGGAAATTTGGGATATGGATCTCGGCGCGCGTTGGGCGCATGTATTCTTTTCGATGATTTGACTTGCAAAACTACGCCCTTCTACGGGGATAACTCTGCTGCATAACCGTGAGTCACGGAAAGCATCAAATTTGACGCCGTTCCGGACGGCTGACCGGCGAAAAACCTTTCGCCATAACTACTTGTACTATCTGCATGATAAGATGCAGCTTTTTCGTTCTGGTTCTAACATTTGTCTCCTGGTCCTCGTGTCTGGCGCAGGTCGAGAACAAATCTCCGATCGACCCGCAATTTCCGTTGCTCGAGCATGGGACAAAGCGGCCGATCAGTGCGCTTGCACTTGTCGATACCACGCACAAACGGCCGTTCGATGTGCTTTCTTATCAGGTTCTTCTCGATTGGAGAGAGCCTTTTTTAAACAAGACTCACACCTTCAAGGCCTGGAACACGATCACGATCGCAGTCACGGCTCTGACTGATACGATCCTGCTCGATGCTTCCGAGATGCGAATCGATTCCTGTTGGCTCAACGGATCGCTCATCGTGGCACCGCAACCTGATTCGTCGGAACACTTGACAATTCCCCTCGATGCATCGTTGCGAAATCCAGCGAACCCCATCACTCTCAAATTTGCGTACACACGGACTTCGCAGGCCAACGATGGATTTTATTTTTATCCCAAAGGGACGACCCAAAAAGAGCGCAACAGCGTAGATACCACTGCCGAAGATCTCGCCTACACAATGAGCGAGCCACTCGATGCGCACAAGTGGATGCCCTGTATGGACCTGCCGTATGACAAAGCTAATTCGCAGATCAACATTATCGTACCCGAAGGAATCAGCGCACAATCGAACGGTACCCTGCTTCGAGTAACTCCTAATCCGGATTTTTCATCGACCTTCGACTGGCAGAGCGATAAACCGATCGCAACATATCTCATGGTTGCCGATGCCAGCACCTGGGTCGAATGGCGGGACTACTACCATCGCTTGTCAAATCCGAGCGACAGCGTGCCGGTGATCTACTATGCATGGCCGGTCGATTATTATCGCGATTACCTACGCAGCCCTTATGATGCACAGAACGCGCTGAAAAAAACACCGCAAATGATCGCAGCTTTTTCTGCGCGTTTTGGTGAATACCCGTTCGTGAAGTATGCGCAGGTACCGGTCCAACCCTTTCTTTTCGGCGGAATGGAGCATCAAACGATGACGACGATCAACCGCGTGTGGCTTAACGGTTATAGTGAAAGCGGGATCGCACATGAATTGATGCATCAGTGGTTTGGCGACAAAACCACATGCGAAACCTTCGGGGACATCTGGCTGAACGAGAGCTTTGCAACCTATGGCGAAGCGATCTGGCAGGAAGCTATCGGCGGCTATCCGGCGTATCAGTATGCGATCGGATGGAATGCGAAAGCCTACTTTGTCACGCTGCCCAATGACATTCCAATCTATAACCCTCCGATCGCGCTGGTCTTCAATTACGCCACCGTCTATCAGAAGGGCAGCGGAGTGCTCGATATGCTGCGCCACTATGTGCGCAACGATACACTGTTCTTTAACAGCATGCGGGACTACTTAACCGCGTTTGCTTATTCGACGGTGAACACAGCTCAATTCAGCGACTTCATGTCCCGTCGACTTGGCATCGATCTCACGGAATTTATGGATTCGTGGATTTACGGCGCTGGTCACCCAGTCTATGATATTGGCTGGGGGCAGGATGCGAATAATGTGCTTTCGCTTCAGGTCAACCAGACCCAGACAGTCCGCGATCATTTTACGATGCCGATGCAATTCCAGTTTTTTCATGGAAATCAGATCGACACGATGCTCGTGATGAACAACAGTCGCAGTCAGTCGTATCAATTCTCTCTTGCCTACGCTGCCGATTCGATCAAATTCGATAGCAGCTCCGTCGTGATTTCATTACACACGCTTCGCAGAACTGACAGCAGATCGGTCATGACAGAAGCATCCGTTTCTTCAAGCTTTTCTGTCGGATACAATGGTGTAAATATCGACTGCAATTTTGGAAGTGTGCCCGCATCGTCAACAATTGTGATGCTCGATATCCTCGGACATATCATTGCTTCGCAGGATGTTAGAACCGGTTCAACGCACGCTATATTTCCAGCACCAGAATCGTCGGGTATCTATCTGCTAAGGCTTATGAGCGATCGTCTGAAGCTTCAGTCGGCGAAGATCTCGATCGTTCGTTAACGGTTTTATATACCCTTTCTCCTAAATTTCAGATTTGGCGAATGTCAAAGCTGATATTTGGGAGAAGGGTTCGGGATGAGGGGAGCCCAAGCACAATGTTGGGTTTGACCCAAGCATTCCATGAGATCCTTCACTTCGCTAAAGCT
>JBBSDW010000121.1:0-10213 GCA_038240295.1 Kapaibacterium sp. (SeqCode) | reverse complement strand
TCCGTCCGAGGTCTCCCGGCGAGTTCTGCAAATGCTGCTCGACGATCTTATGAAATTCCAATTCGCGAGAAGCGTGCGCGAATGACTGGGGCAAGAGTTGATCGAATTCAGCGAGTAAACGGTCCTTCAGGAGTCGCTCATCGTGTTCTTCGATATCGATCGGAGTAATACTCAACGTTGTTTAGGTGGCGAATTGACGAGCATTGGCAATGAATGTGGAATAAGAGGCTTGAGAACGCCAACGAAAAGTGTCGAGCACGCAAGCACCGGTTTGTAGAATATCGAGTGTTGGGTCGCGGTTGCTGGCGGCAGGCTGATGAGTCGCAACAAGATCAGCAGGAAGCTCAACACGAGCGCCGTTCGCAACCCACCGAGGCAAGCGCCGAGTACCGAATCGAGACCCTTCGAAATTCCTGCCTTTGGCTTTACGGCGCGCTTAACCATCGAGCCTGCGACGAGGAGCAAAATAAACAGGAAGAAAAACCCGATCACCGGTCTGGCAAATACCTGACCGAGGTGAAGCAATTCGCCAGCCTGCACGGCAAAGAGCGATGCGATCACGGCAGCCGCAATAAGGATCACCACGGATAACAACATTCCTAAGAAGCCCGAACGCCAGCCGCCCCATGCGCCCCAGAGGATCAAGAGTCCGAGCACAATGTCAATGGCCATTCGTTAGACGAGCAAACCCTTGACGATCTCCTGCACCAGTTTACCGTCGGCCTTGCCCTTCAATTCTTTCATAAGCACTGGGATTACCTTATTCGTATCCTGCGTACCTGCAGCGCCGGTCTCGGCGATCACGGCCTTCACTCGTGCTTCAACTTCTTCGCGCGTCATCTGCTTCGGCAAATAGGCGTTGATCACTTCAAGCTCTGCACGCTCTTTATCGGCAAGTTCTGGACGGTTATTCGTGTCGTACATCTCGATCGCTTCCCGCCTTTTTTTCGCCGCGGTCATGAGTAGCTTCATCTCATCATCCGGCCCCATCGTTTTGCCGGTACCGTTTTTTTCAAATTCGATAATGCCCGCTCGGAGGCTTCGCAGCGTTTCGGTCTTAAGCTTTTCGCCCGCCTTCATCGCGGTCTTCAAATCCTCGTTGATCGTCTCGGTAAGTGTCATTGTATAATCCTGATCTTAAATTTACTGATAACCTAAAGTTCTATAATCCGCCAGGCATCCGGATCACACTCCCATTGATCGCCCTGCCCGCTTCCGACGACAAGAAAAATGCAGTCTCCGCAATACTCACAGGCGGTGTCCATTTTGAGATTTCCTCCGGCGCACCCCACTCTTCATTGGCCTTCGTATGTATCACCGTCGGCACGATCACGTTTGCGTTCACCCCGTGCGACTTGCCTTCTTCCGCGACAGTCCTGGTGAGCGCGATCACCGCCGCTTTCGCAGCAACGTATGCGGCCTTGTTCGCTTCGGGCCGCAATGCCGGTTCGGCACCGATCGTGACGATCGTCCCAACTCCCGCCGAATACATCATCGGCAGCGCCGCTCGAATCGCATAGAACACCGAATTGAGGTTGAGTTGCACCACAAAATCAAAATCAGCGGGACTAATTTTTTCGATGGTCTGCCATGGACGCACACCACCTACTGTCGCGATCAAAGCCCTCGGGGCACTCCCAACCTTGGCGAACGCGGCCAGCATTGATTCGGCATCCAACGAATTCGACACAACAAATTGATAGCTGGCGTGTTTGAACCCATCGTCCTTCCGATCGAATCCAGCAACGTCCCATTTTTTTTCAAGAAACACCTCTCGAATTGCAGCGGAAAGTGCACCGGATGAGCCGGTAAGATAAAGTGTAGGCATGGTTGATTTTTTTCAAAGTTACGGGTAGGCTTGGATGCTTTCGCGCTATGCAATGTACCTTGCGCACCGTTTAAGATCGATTCGTGCAAGCTAAAGCCTATGCCACATCGAAAGCTTGGACGTAGAAGAGACAGGCACTCGTTGTGTCATCTCCCGGAATGCTGGATTCGTCGCCTTACATTGGGCGGCGACGAATTAGGAGGCTCGCGCGAAGCTTAAGAGTCGACCAGCCTTATCTTTGTCGCTTACGAAACCTTGCTCGATAATTCATGACCGATTTCTTGATTCACACTGACGCGGCAACAATATAGATGAATAGGTCCTACTACTCGGCCTCCTTCGCTGAATTCCATCAATCTTCTTCCGAGGAAATCCTTGGGCAACTTGCATCTAATAATCAATTCAACCTCGAACAAACACAGCGTGATGCATGGAAGGAGGAGATCCGGATTTTGAAAGGTGTGCTGGATGGCATTGATGGTCAGATCTACTTCGAGTACTCCATCCCTCGAATGGGAAGCCGCGTCGACGCTATTCTCCTTATTGAGCAGGTTCTGTTCGTTATTGAATTTAAAATCGGTGCGCCGAGTGTCGATGCTTACGCTCTCGAGCAAGTGTGGGGATTACGGTCTCATCCCAAGCAGAGCGACTGAAGCCGTACGCCATCGATGTCAAATCGCCTATGAATCCTGTCCATTGGTTCCTCGAAGGAAAAAGCGATGTTCGATCCTCGTTTTACCTCGAAGATGTCGCCACGGGATTCGACGTTCAAGGTTTGGAACTCGATTGGAGTTGTGTTACGTGGGATGGAGACTTTAGATACACAAAAACAGGATGGGACAATTGGTCCTTCCATGGCATGAAATGGCAACGGATTCGCAAGCAGGAAAGAGCAAACTATCTCAAGAACGCCTACCGTGTCCTCTTGACTCGTGCGCGCCAAGGAATGGTTATCGTTGTGCCACACGGTGATGACGAGGATCCTACCAGGAAGCGGTCGTACTACGGCCCTACCTATAACTATTTGAAGGCGGTAGGCTTTACAACGATTTGACGAGAACTGAATGTAGCATAACTTGCTCAAGCTGGCATCGAGGAGGTATCCTTCCTCTTGCATTGCGCTAATCGATGGCTTTGTGCACGGTTTTAGGATCGATTGGGCAAACTAAAGCGTGCACCACATTTGGATTTGAGACCGAAAAAAAACGCGAGCTTTCGACTCGCGTTTTTGAAATTGAACATCGTCAGCTTTAAGCTTTTGGCTTGTCTTCTGAGACCGATACCAGATGCTTAACGCGATTGATCATTCCGCGGATGGCTGGGGTGTCGTCGTGGATGGCGACGTAATTCGGACGGCCGAGGCCGAGCGCCTTGATGGTGCGCTTGTGGTTCTCGAGCGTGTCGTTGATGCTGCGCGTCTGCGTGATGTAAAGCTTCTTGGCCATGATCGTAATCCCTGCTGATCTTAAAGACTGATCTAAAAATTCTTATCCGTGAAATACGCGGGTGAGCGAGATGCCTCTGCGTTCTGCGACTTCGTTCGCATCGCTGAGCGATTCGAGCGCAGCCATCGTCGCCTTTACAAGGTTGTGCGGATTCGAAGACCCTTGCGACTTCGTAAGAATGTCCTGCACGCCTGCAAGTTCAAGCACTGCGCGAACACCACCGCCGGCGATGAGTCCTGTACCAGGTGAAGCCGGCTTGAGAAGCACTTTGCCTGCACCAAACTTGCCGAAGCTCTCGTGTGGGATCGTGCCGCGGCGCAAATGGATCTCTTTTACGTTGCGCTTTGCATCTTCGGTCGCTTTGGTAACCGCATCGGTAACTTCATTCGACTTTCCGAGGCCGATGCCCACGTGACCGTTGCTATCGCCCACACAAACGATCGCGTTAAAGCTGAAACGACGTCCACCCTTTACGACCTTCGCGACGCGGTTAACGGCGACGAGTTTGTCCTTGAGATTCAGTTCTGCAGATCGGATTTTTGCCACTTAATCTTTGATGATAATCTTAAAACTTCAGTCCGCCTTCGCGAGCACCTTCGGCAAGCGCCTTGACGCGGCCATGATAGAGATAGCCATTGCGATCGAAGATCACCGAGGAAATCCCTTTCTTCTGAGCTTCCTCAGCGATCGCCATCCCGGTCTTTTTGGAAAGCTCCGACTTGGCGCCCTTTTCCGAGATCTTACGCGAGTCGGCGGCAGCAAGGGTAAAGCCCTTTTTGTCGTCGATGATCTGCGCATAGATCGCACCGTTCGAACGGAATACGACTAGACGCGGACGCTCTTCCGAGCCCTTCATCGCCTGACGTGTCTTCAAGCGACGGCGCTGGAGGCGCTTTGCTTTTTCCTGAAGTTTGAGTTTCGAAGCCATAGTGTTTCTATTCCGGATGTCCGAGATCACTCGGCACATCTCAACAAAATTTAATTACTCGCGCACGATCGTTCGTTCTCGCTTACTTGCCTGCAGTCTTACCAGCCTTGCGGATGATCTTCTCGCCAGCGTACTTAACGCCCTTACCCTTGTAAGGCTCCGGTGGGCGCATGCTGCGGATCTTCGCGGCGACGGCACCAACCAACTGCTTATCAATTCCTGTAACGGTTACCTGCGTAGGAGCCGGAACATCTACCGTGATCTCAGGCGGTACCTGAAGAATGATCGGATGCGAGAATCCAAGCGCGAACTGGATCCACTTGCCCTTCTTCTCTGCTTTAAATCCGACGCCGACCATTTCGAGCTTCTTCGTAAAGCCGTTCGTCACGCCTTCGACCATGTTATTGGTTAGCGCGCGAGCGAGGCCGTGCAGAGCGCGGTCCATCGCAACATCCGATGGGCGCTGAAATTTTAATTCGCCGTTCTCGTTCGTCATCGTGATACCTGCCGGCATCTTTTCCGAAAGCGTCCCTTTCGGTCCTTTGACGATCACTCGTCCGTCTGTATTCTCGACTGTCACGCCCTTAGGGAGGGTGATCAGCTTCTTTCCGATTCTTGACATTGTTCTTGTGTTATGAGCTTACGCGAATCCGAAATGGACGCTGCAGCTATCCTAAAAAAATCTTAAAACAACCCGTTACCAAACGTAGCAGAGTACTTCGCCGCCGACGTTCATCTGACGGGCCTGCTTATCGGTCATCACACCTTTCGGCGTAGAGATGATCGCGATACCGAGTCCGGAAAGGACACGCGGCGTTTCCTTGGCTGCGGTGTAGCGTCGAAGACCAGGCGTAGAGATACGCTTGATGCCGATGATCGCCGGAGCGCCATTCGCATACTTCAGGGTGATCCTGAGCATACCCTGCTTGCCATCTTCCGAGCGCTCAACCGTCTCGATGTATCCCTGCTCTTTCAGGATCTCGCTCATTGCGAGTTTCAAGTTCGATGCAGGAACATCAACGTACTTATGACGCGCCCTAAGGGCGTTACGCAGACGTGTAAGAAAATCTCCGATCGTATCCATTCACTAAACTACAAGTAAAAACCAAAATCTCATGTTGTCTTACAAAGCGAATGAGAGTAAGCTCTTGCCCCACCTTCATCCCTCATCCTTCTGCCTTCATCCTTGCCTAAGGATCACCAGCTCGACTTGCGCACGCCTGGGATCTTTCCATCCAAAGCGAGTTCGCGGAAGCACAAACGGCATACACCGAACTTGCGGTAATACGCGCGCGAGCGGCCGCAGCGATTGCAACGGTTGTGCTTGCGGGTTGAAAATTTCGGAACCCGCTTTGCCTTGACTCTAAGGGCTAATCTTGCCACGTGTATCTCTCGTTAGTCAGATAAACTTGATAATCTCTTTTACGCGCCTTGTGCTTGTTCGCCTTCTTTTTTACGGAAGGGAAGGCCAAATGCTTTGAGCAACTCGAGTGCTTCTTCGTCCGTGTTCGCGCTCGTTGCGAACGTGATATCCATACCTGTGATGCGGGTCACCTTATCGACGTCGATCTCAGGAAAGATGATCTGCTCGCGAATACCAAGCGTGTAATTGCCACGGCCGTCGAACGACTTGTCGGGAATGCCACGGAAATCACGAATACGCGGGATGGAAGTCGTCATCAGACGATCCAAAAATTCATACATGCGTGCGCGGCGAAGCGTGACGCGGCAGCCGATCGGCTGGTTCTCACGAAGCTTGAAGTTCGAGATCGACTTCTTCGACTTTGTGATCGCAGGCTTCTGACCCGAGATCGCTTCAAGATCGCGAACGGCAGCTTCAAGCAATTTCTGATCGCTTGTTGCGTCGCCAACGCCGATGTTGATCGCGATCTTTTCGATGACCGGCACCTGATTAACGTTCGCGTAATTGAAACGCTTCATCAGTGCAGGGATGACATCGCTCTTATACTTCAAGTGCAAGCGAGCAGGAACAACCGGACCGCTATCGCCGCCCGCGTTCTCGCGAGGAGCTTCTTCGCCGCCCTTTACGCGTTTCTCTTTCTTCTCGCCTTTTGATGCGCCCCCGGCGTTTCCGCCTTTTGCTCCACCAGCATTGCCGCCTTTGGCTGCTTTATCGCCGCCCTTTGCTGCTCCGCCTTTTGCCTTCTTGTCGTCCGCCATCGTATTCTCTTATCTTATGTTCTGACGATAGTTGCCGTCAGATAAACTTTATGCAATTGCTTCGCCCGAGCGCTTTGCGTAGCGCTCCATCCGCATTTTGCCAGAGGCAGCTTCGATGCCGCGCTTGCCGACACGTGTGCGCTCGTTGGTCTTCGGATCGATCAGCATCACGTTTGAAACGTGGATCGGCGCTTCCTTCTGGGTGATGCCCCCTTGCTGATTCTTGGCTGAAGGACGCTCGTGCTTCTTCTGGATATTGACACCTTCGACCAGTACGCGCTCGGTCTCGTTATAGACGCGCAATACCTTGCCGCGCTTTCCGCGGTTCTTGCCGGTCGTGACTTCGACTGTATCGTTCTTCTTGATCTTCATCGCAATTCTACTTAAACTTTTTCTACAGTCTTAGATGACTTCAGGTGCAAGCGAAATGATCTTCATATACTGGCGTTCGCGAAGTTCGCGGGCAACCGGTCCGAAGATGCGCGTACCGCGCGGTTCGCCCTGCGCGTTCAGGAGTACGACAGCGTTCTCGTCGAAGCGGATATAGCTGCCATCCTTACGGCGCGTTTCCTTCTTCGTGCGGACGATGACCGCCTTCGAGACTTCGCCCTTCTTGACCTGGCCGTTCGGGATCGCTGCTTTGACGGTGACGACGATCATATCGCCGACGCCCGCATAACGACGCTCGTGGCCGCCAAGGACACGGATACAGCGGACGCGCTTGGCACCCGAGTTATCTGCTACGACTAAGTTCGACTCTTCCTGGATCATGGCTCTTTACTGATACAATCTGTTAACGATCAACCTTGCAATGCAGCTTGAGACGAGGCTCAATTACTTTGCACGCTCGACAACTTCGACAACGCGCCAGCGCTTCGTCTTCGAAAGCGGACGGGTCTCCATGATGCGCACGGTATCGCCCGCCTTCGCATCGTTGTTCTCGTTATGGGCGACGAACTTGGTCGTCTTCTTAAAATACTTTTTGTAGAGCTTGTGTGGCACCTGGCGCTCGAGTGTGACGACGATCGTCTTATCCATCTTGTCGCTTACGACTTTGCCAACGCGTTCTTTGCGGCGAGCTCGAACGATCGCTTCAGCTTCTGCCGGGGTCTCTACTGCCTTCGGGGCTGCCTTTGCTTTCGGCTCGGCCTTCGCCTTTGCTACTTTCGGAGCAAATGCTGCTGTTTCAACTGGCGCCGACGCTGCTGGAGCTGTATTCTGCTCTGCTGCCGGTGCTTCTGTTGCCTGATCTGCCGATTGATTCTCTGCCATTGTTGTCAATTATCTACTCTTAATTCTTTGCAGCCAATTCCTGCTCGCGCAGGGCAGTCTTCATGCGTGCGACATCGCGGCGGAGCGTATTGATCTGCGCGTGATTATCAAGCTGACCGATCACCTTCTGGAATTCGAGTGTGGTAATCCGCGACTGGTTCTCCGCGATCTGACGCTTCAGATGTGCGGTGTCCTGCGTCTTCAATTCTGTGTACTTTAAGCCCTTCATGTCGTTGTTGCTTTAGCCTGAGCTTATTTTTTAACTGCTACTTCCGCGATGTAATCGGGGCGAATGACCATCTTGGTCTTCACGGGAAGCTTGTGCGACGAAAGACGCATAGCTTCTTCGGCGATCTCTTTCGAAACGCCACCGATCTCGAACATCACACGGCCCGGACGCACAACTGCTACCCAGAACTCCGGCGAACCCTTACCCGAACCCATACGAGTTTCGGCTGGCTTCTTCGTGATCGGCTTGTCTGGGAAAATACGGATCCAGATCTTTCCATCGCGCTTCATCGTACGAGAAAGCGTGACGCGAACGGCTTCGATCTGCCGGCTCGTGATCCAACCCGATTCCAAAGACTTGAGGCCGAATGTTCCGAATGATACAAGTGTACCACGGCTTTCGACGCCCGAGACTTTCCCGCGCTGTGTCTTACGATATTTAACTCTTTTCGGAAGAAGCATGACTACGTTTTGCTCTTAAATGCCCTTTCGGGACAGCCCACGTACGACAGTTCGATCGTGGGCGCTTCTCTAAATTACTTTGTTTCGGATTTGAGCTTGAGTTCGGCCGCACCACCTGTGCCGCCACCCGACTCACCACCGCGACCACGGCCACCGCCTCGGCTGCCACCGCGATCACCACCACGGCTTCCGCCACGATCACCACCACGATCTCCGCCTCTGTCACCGCCGCGATCTCCTCCGCGACTTTCGCCACGATCACCGCCACGGCTTCTGCGACGCTCGCCGCCTGCTGCCGAAACGATCGGACGCTTGTCGTTCTTTTCCGTCCCATTTACCGCAAGTTCTGCAGCAAGCTGGATCGGTGTCTGCCCGATGATGTCACCATGGCAAACCCACACTTTGATACCGATCGCACCATAGACGGTCTGTGCGGTACCCTTTGCAAAGTCGATATCGGCGCGAAGCGTATGCAGCGGGATACGTCCCTCTTTATACTGCTCCGAGCGCGCAATTTCAGCACCGCCGAGGCGGCCTGCGCACATGACACGAATACCTTCAGCACCGGAGCGCATCGCCGAAGAGATTGCGCCCTTCATTGCGCGGCGGAAGCTGATACGACCTTCAAGCTGCTGTGCGATCTGATCCGCGATAAGCTGCGCATCCGTTTCGGGACGCTTGACTTCGTTGATCAGGATCTTTACTTCCTTGCCTGCCGTGACGTTCTTCAGCTCTTCTTCGAGCTGCGAGATCTCCTTGCCGCTCTTTCCGATCACCACGCCAGGGCGTGATGTATGGATCGTCAGCACGATACGCTTGGTCGTACGATCGAGCGTAAGCTTCGAAATTCCCGCGCGCTTCAGACGGTTCTTGACATAGGCGCGAATGAGGTTATCCTCTTCGAGCTTCTGCGCGAAATTCTTATCATCGTACCAGCGCGCGTCCCATGCTCTGGTGACTGCGAGTCTGAAGCCAATCGGGTTAGTCTTCTGTCCCAAGCGTTACCTCAAATAAAGAAGTATAAATGCTGTTGCAAAAAATTGTTATTCGCCTTTTTTAGCGGCGTCTGCTTTCTTCGTCGAAGTTTTCTTAGCCGGCTTCTTCGCGATCTCAGTTTCGGCAGTTTTGGCTGAAGTCGCGGTTTTCTTCGAAGCTTTCTTCGTTGCCGTTCCTTCTGCCTTCTTGCCCGAGCGATCGTTCTGCTGAGCCGGCTTGTCGCCGATCACGATCGTGATATGGTTCGAACGCTTGCGAACGCGGAATGCACGACCCATCGGAGCCGGAAGCACACGCTTGAGCATCGGACCGCCATCGGCGAAACATTCCTTGACGACGAGATCTTCAACGTCGTAGCGGCCATGCTGCGGCTTCAACTGAAAATTCGCGATCGCACTACGGAGCGTCTGCTCGGCCACGATCGATGCGTGGTTGGGTGCAAAGTGCAGGATGCTGATCGCTTCCTGTACTCGCTTACCGCGAATGAGATCGAGCATAAGACGCATCTTACGCGGTGACCCCATGATATTCTTTTTCTGAGCGCGGGCTTCTGCCATGATCTGAAAATCGTTACTTCGTTGCCTTTTCTGTCTTCGTGCCTGAGTGGCCGCGGAACGTACGCGTCGGAGCAAACTCTCCGAGCTTGTGACCGACCATGTTCTCCGATACATAGACCGGAATGAACTTGTTACCGTTATGGACGGTGAACGTGTGGCCGATGAGCTCAGGCGAGATCGTCGTTGCGCGCGCCCAGGTCTTTACGACCTTTTTGGTGCGTGTCGCATTGAGCGCCTCGACCTTTTGGAGAAGCTTCTCGTTGATATATGGTCCTTTTTTCAGCGAACGTGACATGCGTAAAATCTAAATGTGGGT
>JBBSDW010000120.1:0-10260 GCA_038240295.1 Kapaibacterium sp. (SeqCode) | reverse complement strand
TCGTGCAACCCCGATGTCCTCATCGCCGATGAACCGACGACGGCGCTCGACGTGACGGTGCAGGCGCAGATCATCGAACTCATTCAGTCGCTGCAGGAGCAGCTCGGGATGGCCGTGATCCTCATCACACACGATCTTGGAGTGATCGCAGAAACTGCCGACAAGGTCGCGGTGATGTACGCATCGCACATCGTAGAATATTCGCAGGTCGAAGAAATTTTTTACAATCCGCTGCACCCCTATACGGTCGGATTGCTCGGCTCGATCCCGAAGCTAAATATTGAATCGGAGCGATTGATGACGATCGAGGGGACTGTGCCTCCCCCGACGAATTATCCCAAGGGCTGCAACTTCGCGCCGCGCTGCCCCTGGGCGCAGGAAGATTGCCGAACCGAGGAGCCGCCGCTCCTCGAACGCGAGGCCGGCCATTTCGTGGCATGCTATCACTGGGATAAAGTAAAAGCCGAACGACCCGCAGGTTTGGTCGCCGCCTAACAGGTTCCAGCCGAGCACTTTAGTGCAGCAAAAGTGGAAAACATCTTTGGCGTATGTCTCCCAAGCAGGCCTATGAGCCCCTCTATCTTCAAGGTAACCGTCGTAACCGTGCAACTCATAAAAATGCTTATACTCGCCGGTAATGAATGTGCGTTTCAGAAGATTGAAAAGCCAGACGGCTTGGGAGGAGATGAATGATTCATAATTTTCCACGCTTGTGAAATGATAATATCTCCCCGCAGCGGCTTGTGCAAAGTATTAATCGAATAATATGTTGGTGATTCGATTTGTTCCCAGACAAATATTTGAAACTAAGCAGGCTCCCGTGACGTAAATATCCTCCTTCGTAAGATCCTTGTATTGACCGTGTTTGGCCAATATCCGATTGAATGCTTCGAGGATTGATCGAGAATCCTGACGAGCAGCTTCTACTCCCGTAGCGTCGTTCGCCATCGTTAAAAACATTTGCTGGAACTCTTCGTCAGTAATCGCTGCCATGGTGAGCTTCTTAAGAGCCACAATTGTGAATTGTGAAATTTGTGGGTCAGACTTCATACACCCCGACTGGAGATCACACCCACGCAAGATCGCACGAAGAAGGTGGCGAAAATGGGTCGAAATGGATATGTGGACCTGACCTTGGTGCAGCGCCCAGCCTTCGGAACGATGCTAAGACCGGGAGAGCGAGCAAGAGGTTGAGAGGGATGAGTCTATTCTTGTAGAATAGAAATATGAATAAAGTTTGTACAAATCACCTTCCACCGGCGAAAATTTTACTCGGAATCGCCGGTCCTCTCTTTTGCAAATGCACAGCGCCGTGCGGACCCACCCATGAAATCGAGGGGTGAGCTTCGCGAGATGAATAACTTTGCATCGTACTTTGCGTGAGATAAAATCAGAGCAGATGTCCAGCGAGCGCAACTTCTTCCATGCGATGGAAGAATTCGGATTTTTCAGTCATATCTACGATCACCTGCCGCACGACGTTACGGCAGTCTTCGAGATCGCGCGCGTACTTGAAGACGAAACTTCCGAGCTATCGCAGGCGCTGAGCAATGTTCTCAAACTTCCTGCTCCCGATTTCACTGGGCTTACCGGAACAAGCGATGCATTCAGCCGCGAGATAACTGTCGGCGAAGAATACGAGGCCGATCTCATTCAAAGTCACCGCGACATCACGCGAATCTACGCCTGGCAGCACATGCTGCCGGACGAATTATTTTATCAGCACGTTGCCGAGCGAACGCTCTGGATGCCGATCGCGAAAGCCCCGAAGATCCTGCCGATCGAGGATGTCAAACAGAATTTCGGCTTCGATAGCCGAAAGCAAAAGGTATATGTCCTCTTCGATACATCCTCTTCGATGCGCTCGCATTATAGGATCTATCTCGCGAAGGCGATCCTCTACACGTTCCTCAAGCGGAACAAGGAGGAAATGGGATTTATCAGTTTGCGGACGTTCGACGATAAAGTTGGAGAAGTCCACACGGCAATCGACGAAGCGAGTTACGTATCCTTGCTGCGCCACACACTTCGGCTGACGCATCTTGGCGAAGGGACGGTGCTCCAGAAAGCACTGACGCAGGCGCTCGACGATATTCATTCGATGGAGCATCTCGCAGGTGCCGAAATACTCGTCATCACCGATGGTGCGGTATCGATCGACGAAGAAGCGATTCGCGGCAGGCTCGACGAGCACATTCGAATTCACACACTCAAGATCGGGCACGTCGAGATCTATCCTTCCGAGTCATTCATTGAAGATCAGATCCGAACGAACGCGCATTATGCCGACAAGCAATACAAAGATCTTGTGCGGCAGGAGTCGGAGGTCTTGCATTCGCTCAAGCACACCGAAGCGCATCAGAAGCACGAGCAGCTTGGGCGGACGCTCTCGAACGTGCGCTCGCAAATGCAAAAAAAGCATGGAGAACTTGCGACCAAATTCCTGGCCTCGTATGGCCACGAGCTGCAGCATCTTTCGACCGTCTATCTGAATATCGGCGACCTGAACGAAGGCGATCTTTTCGGTGCGACCGAGGAGACGATCACCGATCTTGAATCGCTCGCAACTTCTCTCGAATCGGAGGCTAATGAATTTTTCACTCCCGACGTCACGAAGAAGCTCGCGATCCTGCACGATCATATTTGCTTTTTACTGAAATATGAAGTGAACGAAAATTTACGCGGCCGCTTGATCGAGATGGATTCGCATTTGAAAACGTTGCTCGGGTCTTTCATCGGCGCGCCCAGAACATCCGGTGGGAAGCTCGCCGGCAGTGCTGGCCAGACGAATGTACCGCTCACGGAAGAAGATTTGCGCGATCTTCACTTTCTGCTGGAGATGGGCTCCGGCGAAGGCGAAATGCAGATCATGCTTTTGTTGAGGTGGCTCTGGAAGACGACTTACGGCCGGGTTGGCCATGCGATCAAAAAGCTTAAGGTCAACCGGCGCGCTTAGGCCGCTGCTACCGCGGCAGCAATCGGTGTCGCCACTACTCGTTGAAGTGTTTCATCGAGTTGGTCGAAGTTGACAGGTTTTGTCAAATGCGCCAGGAATCCTGCTTCGAGACTCTTTTCAACATCCTGCTCCATTCCAAAACCGCTCAGCGCGATCGCAGGCACGATGCGGATCTCTCGGAGCGCTCGAATCAGATCGAGCCCGGTCCCATCGGGCAGTCCGATATCACTAATAACTGCGTCGAATTGATTTTGTTTGAAGAGCGTGATCGCCGATTTTACGGACTTCGCAACTTCCACGCGGTAGCCATGGCGTTGCAGGAGCAGTTTCATTGCCACGCCAGTGTCTTCGTTGTCTTCCACGACGAGCACGAGTATGCCTCCGCGCAAAATAACATTTGCACCGTTTGGTTGTGCCGGAGTCATGCGTTGCAACGGTTCGACCAATGCGAGCTTGAGCGAGAATGTCGCGCCTTTGTCCTTGCCGTCGCTCTCGACTTTGATCGATCCCTGGTGGGCCTCGACCAACGCTTTCGTGATCGCCAGTCCCAGGCCAAGCCCGCCAAATTCGCGCGTGATCGACTTGTCGCCTTGCTCGAACGCGTCGAAGATCAGCGGAAGCATTGGTGCACCGATACCGATGCCAGTGTCGCGCACTTGAATGCAGATCTCACCGGATTCGTCGATCGTGCGAACCGCGATCTCGCCGCCAGAGGGCGTGAACTTCACCGCATTCTTGATGAGGTTCCAGAGCACTTGTTGCAAACGTGCGGGGTCGCCTTGCACGTGATCGTTGCGCGCATTAAGCTCTTTTGTGATCGCAAGCTTCTTCGCCAAAATATCTTCCTTGCAGATCTCGAGGACTTCTTCGATGAGCGGATGCAGCCCCACCAGGTCGACGTTGAGCTGAAGTTTTCCTTTCGAGATACGTGTCAGATCGAGAAGATCGTCGATGAGCCTTGCTTCAAGTTCGACGTTACGCCGAATGCTCTGCAACCACACCGAGATCTCTTCGGGTACCGCTGGATCCTCCTGCAACATTTGAACGATTGCGAGCACCGGAGTGAGCGGTGTGCGCAATTCGTGACTGAGCACTGCAAGAAATTGATCCTTGGCGCGGTTAGCCCGTTCGGCCGCATCTTTCGCGGTGCTGAGTTCGCTCTCCGCTCGCTTGCGTTCGGATACTTCGGATTCAAGGTCGTGATTTGCGGCCTGAAGTTGAGCGGTGCGGGTAAGGACGCGTTGCTCGAGATCCTCGTTGAGATCCTTCACTGCCTCCTCGGCCAGGTAGCGGTCCGTAATGTCGATTCCGGTACCGATGACATAGCGCACCGATTGTTGCTCGTCAACAAGAGCGGTTAGAAACCAGGAGATGCGACGAAGATTTCCGATTCGTGTCTTCCAAGACCATTCGCTGCACACCGGCTCGATAGCGAGCGCCGATTGAAAGCCTTCGTTGAGTTCAGGAACCTCGTTGGCCAGCACCTCCGTCAGAGGTCCCGCAGCGTTCAAGGAAACAAAGTTTTGTCTCAGTTCGGGTTGCAGAACTCCCTTTCCACCGATATCGCAGACCGAAGCAAATACTTGTTTTACTTTCTCGACGTCCTCGGCCTGCACCAGAACATCCCAAAGATACTTGCCATGAACATCGTTGATCGAAAAGCCACTCGTTACTTCCGATGCCCGATTAAAGCGCTCGATCTTCCCCTCACGATCCAGCACGATCACAAAACTTCCCGCTGTTTCAATGACCGCAGAAATGAAATCCCGCTCCTTGTACAACTCCTGATTTTTGCGCTCCAACTGACTATAGAGTCCCCCGATTGCTTTGTTCGTCTTGCCAAGTTCATTGTTGGCTTCGCGCAGTAACTCGGCCTGGCGCTTGATCTCCTCTGTCTTTTTGAAGAGATCGATAAAGACCGAAATCTTCGCCTTGAGGACCTCGGCAGAGAAGGGTTTGAAAATATAATCAACGGCACCCACCGAATAGCCTTTGAAGACATTGGTATCGCTCTTGTCCCGAGCAGTCAGGAAGATGATCGGTGTATGCTGAAGCTTAATTCGTTCGCGAATGAGTTCGGCGGTTTCGAAGCCATCCATTTCCGGCATCTGCACGTCGAGGAGGATGACCGCAAACTCTGTTTTTAGCAATTCTCGAAGTGCCTGGCGTCCGGACGTCGCCTTCACAAGATTTCCAACGTCGGAGAGGATCGCTTCGAGCGCGATCAAATTCTCCTGGTGGTCATCGACAAGAAGGATGTTGACGTTGGACATTAATCAAAAGTGATCATCGCAAGTGAGGCATTGACGTCATCGAAATGAGATTAACGAAGAAGTGCTAAGATGTTCGTTGATAAAGTCGCTGCGCCTCGGCAACAGGTCTGTAGCATTCTTCGACCTCAGTATGTCGAAGTGATTCCCGCTCGCCAAGCCCCAGAATGCCGCCAGCCGTCAGGCTCTTGTAAAGCATCTGATGCACCTGTTCCTGCAAGCTCTTACTGAAATAGATCAACACATTTCTGCACAAGATAACATTGAAATCATTGAACGAGCCATCGGTCACAAGATCGTGTTTTGCAAATAGGATCTTCTCCCGGATCGCTGAATCCATGATGCAGTGTCCGTAACGCTCCTGGTAGTAATCGGAAAATTCCCCGAGGCCCCCAGCAAGTTTGTAATTTTCGTTGTAAGATGCCGTCGACTCGATCCGATATATCCCGTTTCTCGCTCTTGCAAGAACTGCTTCGTTTACGTCCGTAGCATAAATACGACACCGATCCAGCAAGCCGCTCTCCTTCAGCAGGATCGCGGTCGAATAGACCTCTTCCCCAGATGCACAACCCGCGTGCCAGATTCGAATAAAAGATTGCTGCTCAAGCAATGGCACCACGATCGTTCGAAAGGATCGGTAGAATTCGGGGTCGCGGAACATGGAGGTGACATTTACGGTCACCGAAGCCAGGAAGCGCTTCCATGCAGCGGGATCGTGAAAGATCCTGTCCTGCAAACTCGAGATCGTAGTCAGGTTCTCCGAGTGCATACATTTCCAAAGCCTGCGCCGAAAAGAAGCTGGAGAGTACTGCCGGAAGTCGAATCCAAACCTTTTATAGATACCTTCGAGTAAAAGTCGAACTTCGAGCGATTCCAGTTCAATCTCGTCTTCGGTTTCGATTGGCTTTCCGGTAATTATTTCCGCTTTCTTCTCCTCGACTTCGTTTTGCGATTCTCCCATGTTCCTTGATTTGACTTCAAGAGTGTTCACTGTAGCTCCGCTTGTGTCTGCCCGGTCGGGGACCAACGCAAGCCGGTGCGGCACGACCTTCCCAGCACTTTGGCTGGCGCCGAGAAGTGCGTTAGTAAGAATCGTCGCTGGCTGGTCGGCTTTCCTCATCGATTCTTCCATGATGCTAATCATTTATAGAGCCAAATGCGAAGTAACGAAAGTAATTGATCGACATCGACCGGCTTTGTGATATAATCGCTTGCACCTGCTTCGATGCACTTCTCGCGGTCGCCCTTCATAGCCTTTGCAGTAACGGCAATGATCGGCAGCGATTTGAATTTTTTATTCTTGCGGATCGTGCGCATCGTTTCGTAGCCGTCCATTCCTGGCATCATCACATCCATGAGGACTGCCTCAATGCCAGGCGTCTGCTGCAGGAAGTCGATACCATCTTTGCCATTTTCTGCGTAGACAACTTCCATTTGATGACGTTCGAGTATGCTGGTCAGTGCAAAGATATTTCTGATATCGTCATCGACGACAAGAATCTTCTTTTGCGCGAGCGTCACTTCGCTGTGGTGCATGTTCTCGAGTCTCGAACGTTTATCGTCCGGTAAATTCGCTTCGACGCGGTGCAGGAAGAGCGCGGTCTCGTCGAGCAATCGATCGATCGAAGTTGCACCCTTAACGATGACAGCTTCGGCGAGTTTATTGAGTTCTGCCGCCTGCTTCTTGGTAAGATCTCTTCCGGTATAGACAACGACAGGCAGATCCTTCAGCTTTTCTTCCTTACGGATACGCTCGATCAACTCAAAGCCCGTCATGTCCGGCAATCCCAGATCGAGCACCGTGCAATCGAAGTGATCCGCCTTAAGAAGATTCAACGCTTCTTCGCCAGTCCCTACGGTGACCATTTCGATATCGACATCGCCGATGATCTCCTGGATGCTGTTACGTTGCGTCTCGTCATCTTCGACAACAAGAAGTCGTTTAATCGGACGGTCCACAAACTCCTTGATACTGTCCATCGTCTGCGCCATGCCTTCGATGGTTACAGGCTTGCGGACATGCGCGAGCGCGCCGAGCTTACGATTGCGCGGCAATTCATCGCTGACGCTCACGATCTGCACCGGAATGTGACGCGTAAGGGGATCGTGCTTGAGGCGGTCAAGCACAGCGAGTCCATGCATACCCGGAAGTTGAATGTCAAGCGTGATCGCGTCCGGCTTAAAGCGGCGAGCAAGCAGGAGCGCCGTCTCACCACGTCCGGCAACGATGCCCTTGAATCCTTTTTCGCGCGCCATATCTAACAGAATACGTGCGAAGTTAGGATCATCTTCGACAACAAGCAGCGTACGATCGCCCGGCTGGATGGATGCCTGATCATCGTGGACTTGATTCTCGATGAGCACAGAAGGGTCCGCACCATAACTTACGGAAGCAGCGGCGCGCTCGCTATTGCTCGTCGAGGTCGTCGTCGGCGGCAACAAGTTTTGCAACGCGTTTTCCTGCTCCTCGTCGCGCGCGCCGATGGTCGTCGGAGTGTAGGACTGCGGAAGGAAGAGCGCAAAGGTGCTGCCTTCGCCAGGGGCGCTAGTCAGTTTGATCTCGCCACCAAGCATTCGTGCGATCTCGCGGCTGATCGAAAGGCCGAGTCCGGTACCGCCATAATTGCGGCTTGTCGTGCCATCGGCCTGCTGGAATGACTCGAAGATAATGCGGTGCTTATCCTTCGGAATCCCGATACCCGTATCGGTCACTTCGAACCCGATCACTTGATCGGCATGATTCAAAAGTTCGTTATCGAACTGACCGGTGTTCTCCACCAGCGCCATGGTAAGCGTGACCTTGCCGTGATCGGTGAACTTGAAGGCATTCGATAGAAGGTTCTTGAGCACCTGCTGAATGCGTTTGGAGTCGGTTGTGATCGTTGCAGGCGTTGTGTCTTCGAGTTTGATCTCGTATTCAAGCTGTTTATCATGAGCGATCTGGTTGAACATTCGCTCCATGTCGCCCTTCACATCGGCAAGCGGCACTTCGCTCACTTCGACCGCCATTGTCCCAGATTCGATCTTCGAAAGATCGAGGATCTCGTTGATCAAACCAAACAGATCGGCACCTGAAGAATGGATCGTCTCCGCGAATTCTACCTGCTTCGTCGTCAGGTTATGCTCGACGTTATCGGCAAGCATTTTCGAGAGAATGAGCATGCTGTTAAGCGGCGTCCGCAGCTCGTGCGACATGTTGGCCAGGAATTCCGACTTGTATTTCGATGTGAGCGCCAACTGCTCTGCTTTCTCTTCGAGTGCGCGGCGCGCGAGTTCGATCTCGCGATTCTTCCGTTCGACCTCCGTTTTCTGTTCGCTGAGAAGTTGTGCTTTCTCTTCGAGTTCTTCGTTGGTCTGCTGCAGTTCTTCCTGCTGCTGCTTGAGAAGTTCTTCGGATGCCTGCAGCGACTTTGCCTGCTGTTCGAGGCGGCGATTAGTGCCGGTAAGCTCCTGCTGCTGGCTCTGCAATTCCTGTGTGAGCGATTGCGACTGTGCAAGGAGCGATTCCGTACGCATATTCGCTTCGATCGTGTTTAGAACGATACCGATCGACTCCGTCAGCTGATCGAGCAGCGCAAGATGGTTATCGTTGAACGAATGGAACGACGCCAGCTCAATAACGGCCTTTACCTGACCTTCGAACAGAACCGGCAGCACGACAATGTTGAGCGGCGAAGATTCGCCGAGCCCGGAATTGATCTTGATATAATCGTTCGGTACACCATTGACGAGAATTCGCTCCTTCTCCAACGCGCACTGACCAACCAGGCCTTCGCCAAGTTTGAATTCATTACTCAAATTCTTACGCTCTTTGTAGGCGTAGCTCGCAAGAAGTTTGAGGATTGCCGAATCTCCGAGCGTCTCTGTAATATAGAAGACGCCGTGCTGCACGCTGACGAGCGGTCCGAGTTCGGAAAGAATAAGTCTCGAAACCGTCCAGAGATCTTTTTGCCCTTGCAAGAGTCTGGTGAACGTTGCAAGATTTGTCTTGAGCCAATCCTGCTCTGTATTCTTGTGCGTCGTGTCTTTGAGGTTGCGGATCATCTCGTTCACGTTGTCCTTGAGGTACGCGACTTCGCCTGCCGCTTCGACCGTGATGGACCGTGTGAGATCACCTTTCGTTACGGCGGTTGCTACCTCGGCCATAGCGCGCACCTGAGTGGTAAGATTTGCCGCGAGACGGTTTACATTATCTGTTAGATCGCGCCACGTACCGGACGCACCAGGCACCATAGCCTGACCTCCAAGCTTTCCTTCGATACCTACTTCGCGCGCCACTGTCGTTACCTGATCGGCAAAAGTTGCGAGCGTGTCGATCATAGCGTTGATCGTATCGGCAAGTTCGGCGATCTCGCCCATGGCCTCCACCGCAAGTTTGCGTTTGAGGTTTCCATTAGCGACCGCAGTAACAACTCGGGCAATACCTCGCACCTGCGCGGTAAGGTTACCGGCCATGAAGTTTACATTGTCCGTAAGATCCTTCCACGTACCGGCGACTCCTTTCACTTCTGCCTGACCACCAAGCTTTCCTTCTGTTCCTACTTCGCGAGCCACGCGTGTTACTTCCGATGCGAAAGAGTTAAGCTGATCGACCATCGTGTTGATCGTGTTTTTCAGCTCCTGAATTTCACCCTTTACATCTACCGTGATCTTCTTCGACAGATCGCCATTAGCTACAGCGGTCGTAACGTTCGCGATGTTTCGCACCTGGGCGGTGAGGTTGCCGGCCATGAAGTTTACATTGTCCGTCAGATCCTTCCACGTACCGCTTACACCTTTGACTTCCGCCTGACCGCCAAGTTTTCCTTCGGTACCTACCTCGCGAGCCACACGGGTTACTTCCGACGCGAACGAGTTAAGCTGATCGACCATCGTATTGAACGTGTTCTTCAACTCCAGAATCTCGCCTTTGACATCGGCTGTGATCTTCTTCGAGAGATCCCCATTTGCCACCGCTGTGGTAACTTCAGCGATATTTCGCACTTGACCGGTAAGATTACCAGCCATGAAGTTTACATTATCTGTAAGATCTTT
>JBBSDW010000119.1:0-10305 GCA_038240295.1 Kapaibacterium sp. (SeqCode) | reverse complement strand
CCAGTGATGTGGCACGAGCACTTCAGGAGTTTGCAGCGGAAGAAGGAGTCACACACATCCTTCTTGGCAGCACACAACGCTCCTGGTGGGAGAGGTTGTTTGCTCATTCGGTTGTGAGCAAACTTTTGAAGTCCATCGGCGAGATAGCGGTCCATGTCTTTCCTTTAAAGGATGTGGAGGAAGAGCGAATACCGGCTCTCGTTCAAAAAAGCGAATTCCACTTCAGTCAGTACGTCCAAGCTGAAAATATTCTTGCCTCGATCAGAGGGGTGACGACGGTCGAACAATCGCTTGCAATACTGATGGACCACATGGTAAGGGTCTATCCGACCCTCGCTCCGCATCGCGCGAAACTCCTCGATGCAGTCATCAAGCGCGAACGCCTTATGAGCACATTTCTCGAAACCGGTATCGCCATTCCCCATGCTTCGGGTGTCGAGGAGATCACCGATCTTCGCGCCGTTATGGCGCTGTTTCCCGAGGGGATCAACTCGCTCGGCCGCGACAAAAAAGCCTTCATCGTCCTGCTGTTCATCTCCCCCGAGATCGGCAGAACCAACCACCTGAAATTCCTCGCCGCCACCGCTACGCTCTTTGCCGACGAAACGTCCGTACGAGAGATCAGCGCGTGCACGACGTCCATCGATGCGTTCGAAATGATCGAACGTTTCGAACAACTTGATGCAAAGGTGCGGTAATTTTTCTTCGCGGTGAGGCTTGCGGGCAGTTATATTTGTTGGGACAGGAATGTATCGTCAGCAGGATTTTCGATTTGCCACGACACCATGAAGCCTTTTACCTTCTCACGAGTTTTTCTCAGTATCCTCTTTTTCAGTTCGATCGGCTTTGCGCTTAGTTGCACCCCACGTCCCGACCAGCACGGCATGGGCGGCAGGGACAACCTTAAGCCGCCCGGAGTCCAAGCGATGGTCGACACTTCGATGAATTGGGCAGACATGGACCACGATCAGCGCTTACAATTCATGAAGCAAGTCGTGATGCCGAAAATGCGCGCGGAGTTTGCTGGATTCGATCCAAATCAATATGGCAAGATCAACTGCATGACGTGTCATGGCGACGGCGCAAAAGATGGGACATTCACAATGCCGAATCCAAAACTCTATAAACTTCCAAATAACGCCGACGGATTTAAAGCACTGATGAACGATAAACCGAAGATCTTCGGATTCATGGCACAAACTGTAAAGCCCGAAATGGCTTCGATGCTGCACATGGCACAGTTCGATCCTGCAACGCACACAGGCTTCGGCTGCGGCAATTGCCACACAACAGAGTGAGGCCGATGCAGACGATCACCATCGGCGGCGACCTTATTGTCAACCGCATCGGGCTTGGCACGAATCGGATTCGTGAAAATCAAGAAGCGCGAGCGCTCCTTATCGGTGCCGTGCAACGCGGTGTGCAGCTCATCGACACCGCAGATTACTATGGTAAGCTCGTAAGTGAGACCGTCATCGGGGAAGCGCTTGCGCCGTATAAACCAGGCGTTGTGATCGCGACAAAAGTCGGAATGGTACCGGGCGGAAATGGGACAGTGAATGGAACGCCCGAGTATTTACGGAAGGCGATCGAAGGGAGTCTCGACCGATTAAGATTATCTTGCATTGATCTCTATCAATTGCACCGCGTCGATCCGAATACGCCACTTAAGACGACGATCACGTTTCTCAAAGAGATGAAAGATGCAGGCAAGATCCGGTATATCGGACTATCCGAGGTCACGGTCGAACAAATCGAAGCGGCGCGATCGATCCTAGAGATCGCTTCGGTTCAAAACGATTATAACATTCAGACGCGTAAGCACGAAGCCGTGCTTGATTATTGCGAAGCAAATGACATTGCGTTCCTTCCCTTCTTCCCGCTCGGGCATGGGAGGATCGATCTTCAGGAGGCACGGATCACAAAGGTAGCGGAGGCGCACAATGCGACCGTTCAGCAGATCGCGATCGCCTGGTTGCTAAAGCGCTCACCTGTCATGCTACCTATTCCTGGCACGTTATCGCTCGCGCATCTCGACGAGAATCTTGCCGCAGCGGAGATCGAACTAACAGAAGAAGAATTCGTCTCGCTTTCCTGATTTGGGTCAATAGCGCCTAGTTGCAACCCTTTGATTCCTCCGTTGTTCAAATCACGTTGTGTCATTCGAAAACTTGAGATCATGATCCTACGCCGACCGCTAAGCTTCGCATTACTGTTTCTTGCTGCGCTTTTCATTAGTCGAACTGTTCGCGCGCAAGACACTGTCGTTGTTCAGACACTGACCTACGATTCGCTTTCGCGTACCGGCTCGTATGTTTTCCCACCAGATGATGGCACGAGTTTCGAGCGGGTGATCATGCAGTACCGTATGCGCTGTCATCACGCACTCGTCTCGAACGGCACGAAAACCGAGCAGGGTTGCGGTCAGTGGGATTACAACTGCGAGAGCTATATCACCGACTCCGCACGTACGGATTCTATCAAGCAGTTGCAGGCATCGGCCGTGGTCTCGAATTACCCGAGCGGAAAAAATTTCCCGTTCACCTCGCAACCGACTTCGACTACATTTCGAAGAGTTGACCAGCAGGCAACCTATGCTAACGCGGCAGCGCTGCCACGTTTCAAGATAAACTCTGGTGCCTCGCAAATTCCCTTTCCCTTTACCAGTTCGAAACGAGCGGCCCGCACGCTTATGATCATCCATGCGAGCGAACTGACCGCAGCGGGAATGAAGAAAGGACCGATCCAGGGATTGCATTTCGATTTTGTGATTCCGCCTGCGGGCAATCGACGTTCGCTTGTGCGCGTACGGCTCACTTCGGCCGCTGCTCCACTCGATCAACACACAGAAGCTACCGGATGGACGAATGTCTATGCGTCATCCCTTAACGATTCGAACTTTTACTTTTTCAAACTTTTTGTTTGGGACGGGACGTCGAATCTTGAGATCGATCTCGGCGTAACGAACTTTGTACTTGCAGCTGACGCAGAAGTGCGCGCATCCGATGTTGGTTTTGCGGCATCGCTTACCTTCTTCACCTCGGATTCGGCGTTAAGTTTCGGTGGCTATGAAGGCATTCAAATAGCGCCCACAAATTTTTCGTCGATCACAAATGAGATCACGATCACGTGCTGGACCAAAGGAGACTCGACCGTCCTGCCAGCGAATTCGGCACTCGTCGAAGGGACCGACTCGCGAAACAATCGCTCGATCAATGTGCATCTGCCATGGAGCGATAACAACGTCTACTGGGATTGCGGCGATGGAGCGAGCGGATACGACCGCATTCAGAACACTGCCGTTAAAGCGAATTTCGCGGGTCAGTGGAATCACTGGGCGTTTACGAAGAATGTCGCGACTGGCCGGATGTCGATCTATCTCAACGGTTCGCTTTTTAAGAGCGACACGGGCAAGCATCGCCCGATCGTTGTGACAAGACTCAATCTTGGTACTTCCCTTACATCGACGCTAAGCTATTTCGGTGACGTGAGTCGGTTCACACTATGGAACAAAGCGCTCGACTCCAATGCGATCCAGTCCATCATGCGTACCGGCGTAAGCCCTTCCGACCCCAACTTCGCAAACCTGTTAGCTTACTACAAACTCAACGAAGGCTCCGGCATAACACTGCATGATTCATCGGCGAACCATGCGACGAGCACACTCATTGGCAGCCCAGTCTGGCGGCCGATTCATGGCAATGAGGTGTTCACAAATTTTGCTACTTCGACATTGCGGCCGAACATCACTTTGATTCAATCGCTCGACACCTCGATTAAGCCGAGCATTGTGACAGTTTATGGCTTCGATACATTGGTCGATCATGCGCATTCGATCTCGCATTTTAAGATTGTACGCAACGATTCTGTTGCCACGATCGACACGATCTATCGGTGGGAAGCCGACACAAGTTATACAAGAAGCGAGACCGGAAGCGTGCTTTCGAAAACACTCGTGCATGCTGAAGATACAACACGCATTATTTCCCTGCCCTACTATCAGAAGTGGCCGCAGAAATTTGAAATCATGTCCTTCGTTACGCCCTATGGCATTGGGCTCGATCTCGGGAAAGATGGCAGACTCTGGGAATTCGATGCGACCGATTACTTGCCGATCCTGCATGGACTAAAAAAATTCTCGATGGAGCGCGGTTCGGGTCAAGAGGAATTCGATGTCAGATTCCTTTTTATCAAAGGCACGCCAGCCCGCACTGTGCTTGACATCCAGCAGATCTGGCCAATGACCGAAGAGCCATACGGCAATATTCAATCGGGCTTGCGTTACGAGCCGCGAGTCGTGATGGTTGACGCCGCCGCGAAAATGTTCAAGCTTCGCTCGATGATCACCGGTCACGGCCAGGAAGGCGAATTCGTGCCGAGAACGCATAGCGTGACGATCGACAAGAAGACCTATTCGTGGGATGTTTATAAGATCTGTTCAACGAATCCCCTCTATCCGCAAGGGGGCACCTGGATCTACAATCGTTCTGGCTGGTGCCCGGGCGCTCCAACCCTTGAGACGGAGCATGAACTTACCGGTACGATCACTCCTGGGCTCGCTTCGACGTTCTCCTATCGCATCGACATGAGCAATTATCAAGTTGGCGATTCGAGGTACGACCCATCACACCAGCTTGTTTCCTACAGCGCGCCAAACTTTGCACTCAATGCGGGCATCATTGAGATCGAGCGCCCGTCGGATCACATTGCATTCGGAAGGATCAATCCGGCTTGCGATTTTCCGATCGTTGTCATTCGCAATAACGGATCAACGCCGCTTAAATCGCTGAAGCTCGAGTACTATGTTGACGGTGGCCCGCACCGGATCTTTGATTGGGCGGGAAGCCTCAATTTCCTTGACACGGAGTCGGTCATGCTTCCTGTCGATTCGCTTGGATTCTGGACGAGCAAGCTCACCGGCCAATTTCACGTCGATATTTCAGCACCGAACGGAGGCACGGACGAATACGATCACGACAATCATTACTCGTCGGCGTACAATCAACCTCCTACCTATCAGGGCGCGATCGTGATCAATTACAAGGCGAATAATTTTCCACAGGAGAATTCCTACGAGGTTCGAGACCTTGCTGGTAATATCGTTTTTGCTCGGCTCGATACCGGCACGGCGAACACGATCTATTTCGACTCACTGGCGCTGCCAGCTGGCTGTTATACCCTGACGCTTCACGACGATCCGGATAGCGCAGATGGATTAAGCTTTTGGAATAACCCGAGTCAGGGCAGTGGATATCTGAGGCTGCGTCAATCTTCCAGAACCGGCAAAGTGCTCACCACCTTGCAGCCCGATTTTGGAATGTTCACGGACTACGATTTTCAGATCACCAAGACTGCCGCAGCGGTCGCTGCTTCGCCCAATGCGTATCAGCTCGTGAGCCTCTATCCTAATCCTGCGCACGATCGGCTAACGATCGAACTCGAAGGATATCCATCGGAGCAATTCCGATTCGAAGTCATTGATATCTTGGGACGGACGCTCATGACCGAGAACCAGTCGTCAAGCATGAGCGGCAAGCTCACTCACTCGTTCAATATCGGATCGCTTGCAAAAGGCGAATATCTGCTCAGAATGACTTCGAGCTCGGGAACATCCTCGAAGCCATTCGTGATCGAGTAACATTCAGTTTGTTCTCGTGGCCGTGCCCTAGACGATGCGATGGGTATAACCATAGCGTGAGCCGGCATAACTTTGATAGTTAAGCAATTCGTACTGATCGACGTTTGCATAAATAAAGCCGACACCTCTAGCAATGCAGAGCGTTCCTTGCGCGGTCTCTTTATGATAACTCGTGTCTGTTCCGTTCGCATTCATGCTCACATCCGTGTAGATGCCTCTTAGCGCGATCACGTCGCTGAAGTTCGAGCCATTTGCGCTGTAATTGTCAAGATGCTGCAGCACGCTCATCTGCATGCTATGACGTGGCAAATCGACAGGTGCCACCGACCAAGAGGCGCCCGCTGATACATCCTTTTGAATTCCGACTCCGACAATTGGTGAGACTGTGTTCAGTCCGAAGACCGTGTTCGAATCCTGTCCAATATATCCCACGATATTCCCAAAGTCGATTCCGTCTCCATTCCGTCTCCATTGAACTTGAATGCCGTGATCGGATGGACGAAATATCCATCATGTTGTACCGACGGTCCAAAGAAAACGTGTCCATCGTTATCGAAATCATTCTCCACACTGATGCTGCCATCCTGGGCATACTCGATCTCCGAACCTTTGCAGTGGAGCTTCAGGGTTTGGTTATCGGTAAGCTTCATATAATCGGCGCCACGGCGGGGGTTGAATTCGTAGTCGAGACGGAGTTACTTTTGCACCCCAAGCCAAGCACGAGCAGCGAAAAAGAAATAGCGATCGAAGCCTTCATTGTGATCTTGAAAAAAGTACGAACACGTTACGAATGACGTCACGTAGAGAACCAGTGCCGATGATCGACATCTTCGAATTCGATGTTCATTTCATCATCCCAAAGTTTGTATGAGGCGTGTACAAAGATACTCTTACCGAAAGCGAGAAGATCGAAGGTGGAATCCTGGGTGACAAATTTGCTGGTTCGAAAGGTATTAAACACGGCGCGCACAAGTGTTTCGCGGACAGACTTGCCCAGGATCGTTCGATCGAGAGTAATATCCTTAAGCACCTCCGCATGAATTTCGTAGGTGCTGTCGCCGCGAAATAACAGCACGGCGGAGCCATGATCCGCCACATTGATCGAGGCCGCATCAAATCCATTGCCGTTCGTCATCATTTCTACTTTCGTCGCATGCCACGTACCACTGAGTCCCGTAACAGGATGGCTCTCACAACCACAAATACCAGAAAGTAGAACTACCGACAGAAAAAGGGTTACCGCTCCGAGCAGAAACGGCTCTTACATCTTTCGGAGCGCATAACAGAAACGGAGCAAGCGCAAGCCTAAGATCCTGCCGCGACGCGGACGAGCGTCATATTGGTTCGGTGCATAGGATTGTTGATCCAAAGTGTATCGCCCACCACTTTATAGGTTGCTGTATCGGGATGTCCGTCCTTTCCGATGAGGATAAGTTTGCTGTTCGGGATCAACGAATAATGGATGCGGTGCAGGATCATTTGCGGAGGCATTTTGATCGTGATCGAATCTTCGGAATCGAATGTCATCGAGCCCCCCTGTTCAAAGGTTTCCGCCGAGACCATATAGCCGATGTATGGTTCTGAATGGGCGGAGGTGTCGCCAGATGCAGACGAGACATTCCAGGTCCCCGTCAAATCGGTAGTGGTAGCACTCGACTTACCGCACGATGATACTCCGATCGAAATGAAGAGTGCGAGCAATAGCCCGATACTGTAGTTACGTTTCATATTCCTGAGTCCTCCTGTTGGCAATGGCGTGAGAAACTTCGTCATGCGAATTTACACACGGAATCGCTCGATGCTAAATATTCTCTTTTTCCAGGGCTGATCGGTGGAGGAATTTATGCCGATTTCTTCTTCTTCTTCGCCTCCGCTTTCGTTAAGTTTTCCTCCATCCTCAACTTAACGATCTTACGAATAAGTGCGATGGGGATCGGTCTACTATGCGGAAATTGTACCGTCCCTTTTCCTCCATCGTATTTCGCCAACTCCTTTTCGAGTGACTTCGGTCGTGGGTAGATCCCAATATGATCTTTGAAGGCCGAGAAAAAGATCAGATTGCCATTCCATTTAAACGCTGCCATCCCATAGCTTATTGCTTCCTCAGCCTTAGGCGCTTGCTTCCGGATCGCCCATCGAACCCGCTCCAGTCTCTCCCTAATCTCCTCAGGAAATTGAGCGATGAATTCGTCCATGGTGGTTGGTTTGGGGTTGGCTGAGTTCATCCTACAAAATTAGCACTCAAAATTGCACTAGACCGGTGACTCGCAGCACCAACAGTTCTTCACTGTGCTCGGTTTCATCGACGACAGATATCTCTACAAATTATACAGAGAATCATCCCTTTAGTCATCATCCAACCCCTTCCCTTTCAGGATCTGCGGTATCGCTTTTTCCACTTTAGCTGCGAGAGTTTTGGATTGTTTGGGGGCAGCGAAGTGCAGTAGATAACCGTGTTGACGGCCAGGTGTTAGGGATTCGAAAGCCGCTTTCAGTTTAGAATGTTCGTCCAGTTGAATCTGAAATTCTTCAGCGATGGGATATTCAGCAGATTTTTTATGAGGCAGTTTCACACCCGATTTTTCCAGCTCGATCGCTTCGTCGATGTAGGCTTTGAGCACATCCTCAGTCTCGACGATCTCACGAACATTGGCAAAACGGATCTGTCGGCCTGACTGAACATTCTCCGTTTGCTGAATCAGAATACCTTCCGGATCTTTCATCAACACACCTTTGATGAACAGGATCGCGCAGTATGCTTTGAATACGTGGAGCAAGACCACGTTGCCATCATCAAGCGTATAGCAAGGGACGCCCCATTTTAACTCTTCGGTCAGACCGCTTGCAAGAACGATCATTCTTAGCTTTGCCAGTTCTTTCTGCCATTTCTCGTTTTTAGTAAAATAGAACTCGACCTTCGGATTTTTCTTGCCCCTTGCCATGATCGCTTATTTTACTTTCCTGACCACTTCCTCAAGCCTGTTATGCGCCATGTTAATACCTGGTGCGAAGCCAAACTGCATGACCTGATCGCGAAGCGCCGGCGTTTCATAGAGTACGTGCATATTGAGTTTGCTCGTAGTGGCGGTGAGCGGCTCAAATTGCAGCAACTCGAGCTGCACACCAAAAGGCGTGTTTTCCATTTCAAATGTACGCGTGATCTTCTCGTTTGGAGTAAACCCGTGAATGACGCCATGCGCCTTGAACACCACTTTGCCATTACCATCGGTTGTCTCGTATTGATATCCGCCCTGCTGCTTGCTTTCGAGCTTCAGCACTTTCGTCCCCATCCATTCGCCCAGAAGTTCGGGCTCCGTGTACGCCTTGAAGAGCAACTCTACGGGCAGATCGAACTCGCGTGTTACTACGACATCATGTTTGCCTGCTTCGGCGCTGATCTTTGTTTTTTGTTCCATGTCAAGTTGTTGATTTGGTTTTGTACTTTTTCATTACGGATTCCAGTCTGTCGAATCTCTCATCCCACATGTTGCGGAATGGCTCGATAAAGTCTGCTACTTCTTTCATTTTTTTGGCGCTGATAGCGTAATAGACCTCTCTGCCCGTCTGCGTCTGCTGTAGTAATTCGCATTCGGTGAGTATTTGCAAGTGCTTCGAAATGGTAGGCCGAGCTGAATCAAAGTTCGCAGCGATCGACCCTGCTGTCATCGATTGCGAAGCAACCAAAAGCAAGATCGCCCGCCGAGTAGGATCGGCCAAGGCCTGAAAAACGTCGCGTCGTAAGTTCATTGTGTAGCCATATGACTACGCATTTAACACAGCCAAACTGTAAAGGTTTCGATGGCCCCATTAAATAAAAGCCCCCGCCTTTCGAAGGCGGGGGTTGGGGGTGGTTTCCCCCGTCCACAATTACACGCTCGCAGTAGGCGATTCCTAAACAGTGATCCTAACCGAAGCTGGCGGCACCACCTTGGCAAAAGACGTGCATCCCAGGCTACGCATTCACCGGCTGCGCATTCGAAGATGCCGCGCGCAGTGATCGTAGACGCGAATGTGGTGATCTATCGATGACGTTTTGCTTCTCTATCGCTCGTTCACCTCAATATCAGGAAATGCACGCATCGCGGACTTGACGCTCGTCAAGTCCCAATTCTTTTCGCATCTCATACTGCAAATGCATTGCTTCCCTATGCTCTCGCGCAGCGCGGAGTGTACGAAGGTCGCCGGCATCCTCCAGTTCTTCCTGAACTCTGACAAATTCCTATTGTGGGACCAAGACAAACTCTTGTCCTTTTCGGATGATGTGATCGAGGTCTTGTAGCATGCCCTTCATTCGTGTCCTATGTTCCGGTTCCTAAAGGCATGAGTGCTGATGTACTTCGGTAGGAACATATAAAATCCATCGACGCTAGTGCGCTTCTTGGAGTCTGCCTTTATTTGCCTTCAGTGCAAGATCGTAAAGGAATTCAGGAGCGAGGTCTGCACCGTTCGGTCACACGATTGTGCGAATCTCTGGATCGGCGACAACCTGGCGAAATACTTGGAAATCCTTCAATGGCCCGAACATCGGCCCGTACAGTTCTTCCTCAAAATCCACTATGGCTGATAGGCCGTCCGAGAAACCAATCTCAAGTTTATATCCGTCGATATACCTTACTGTTTTTGGATAGATCATACTTTACTCCAACGGCTGTATTTTTTTCAATGGT
>JBBSDW010000118.1:0-10377 GCA_038240295.1 Kapaibacterium sp. (SeqCode) | reverse complement strand
TTTGTGACCCGCACCTTTTTCCGTAGTCCTTCCTGAACGAGGAGGGTCGCGAAGCAGCGCTTCACGCCACACAGAGCCGGGAATAGCGTCCCCTTCATACTTCATAACTTACACTTCAAACTTGCCCAACAGGGCCTTCTTCGTGACCCGAACCTTTTTCCAAAATTCTCTCTGAACGCGAAGGGTCGCGAAGCAGGCGCTCCACGGCGCACATTCGAGAGTGTGCAAAATCTTGACTGTGCATTTTTGGGTTTGAGAGTCGGGATGGGGCATTTGTTGAAACATGGCATGGTTTTCTTACGTTAAGCAAATCCCGAATACAGCCCTTAGGGCTGGGATTCAGCATCCGTAAAAATTAACAACAATGATCTGCGCCCTCTGAGGGCCTCGTCAATATAAGGAAAAGGAAACGTAGTATGTTATCAAAACGCCCGCTTATCGCTTCGATCGTCTTGCTGGTGATCGGTCTCGCATTCGGGGCCACGCTGGTATCAGGCTTCGGCAGCTGGAAAGGCATCAATCTGGCATTCGGCGCCAGCGACCCTCAACTGGGTGGCCCGCTTCCGAATTTGCCGAACGATGCAAATCTGCAGAGCCTCAACAATTCATTCGTTGCTATTGCAAAATCGGTACAGCCGACTGTCGTGTCAATCACAGTCAAGACCGAAGCACCGAAGCCAACGGCCAATAAAAATAACGACAACAATCCGTTTCGACACTTCTTCGACAGCCCGTTCGGCGGCGGCGGTGACGAAGGTTCTTCGCCGTTCGGTGGCCAGCAGGGGCCTGAAGAAGGTCTCGGCTCGGGGGTCATCATCACGAGTGATGGTTACATCCTCACGAACAATCACGTCGTCGAGAATGCCGCGAAAAAAGGAGGGGTCTCGATCAAGCTTACAGACAAACGAGTATTCGATGCAAAGGTCATCGGCACCGATCCGACGACCGATCTTGCGATCGTAAAGATCGATGCGACAAATCTGCCCGTTGCAGCTCTCGGAAATTCAGACGACGAGCAGGTCGGCGAAATGGTGATGGCTGTCGGCAACCCGCTCGGACTTGAATCGACGGTAACGCAGGGCATTATTTCATCCCTCGGCCGGGCGATCAATATTTTCGATCGCACGAAGACGCAAAATTACGGGATCGCTAATTTCATTCAAACCGATGCGGCGATCAACCCAGGCAATTCGGGCGGCGGACTTTTTAACATGCATGGTGCCGTGATCGGTATCAACGCAGCGATCGCATCGCAGACCGGTATGTTCGCTGGCTACGGTTTCGCGATCCCGATCAACATGGCGAAGACGGTTGCGATGGATCTGATCAAGAACGGAAAAGTCAATCGCGGTTATATCGGTGTCGAGATTCGCGGCGTCGATCAAACCGACGCTGAAGCGCTTGGCCTCGATCGCCCGCGCGGTGTACGTGTCGATCGGATCACCAAAGGCGGCGCTGGCGAAGAGGCTGGCCTCAAGCAGAACGATATTATTCTTTCGGTCGATGGCCGCGAGGTCAACGAGTCGAATCAGTTACAGGGGATGATCGGAATGCATCACGCCGGCGATCAAGTATCGCTGAAAGTATGGCGCGATGGCAAGGAGATCGAGAAGGTAGTCAAGCTGAAGCCGCGCACCGACATGGGCCTTGCGAGCAACGAGCAGGCGAACCCCGGCGAATCCGACAACTCAAATTCGAACGCGCAGAAAGAAACTGCAACAGTTGAAAATATCGGACTCACCGTTCGAAATCTCACGAGTGCCGAAAAAGATAAGTACGGCGTGAAAGATGGTGTGATCGTCACACACGTCGAGCAGTTCAGCGAAGCGTATGACCGTGCGCTCGGCAGCAGCTTTAAAGTCATCACAACCGTCGGTCGCACGCCGGTCAGGAATGTGACCGATTTCGAAAAGGTCATCGACGCAAATAAAGGGAAGGCCGTTGGACTAACAGTCTATGACGACAAAGGCGATTCGCATTTTATTTCGATCAAGATCCCGGGATAGATCGAGCAATTAGTTGCACTGAAAAAACTCGCGAGCTTAATAACTCGCGAGTTTTTTTTATGATCAAGAACGGATCATCCGGCACTTCATACCACTAAGAAGTGAGGTCTAAAAACAGCGAGGCTCGTTCATGGAGATTGCTTCGTCGGCATGGGGGCCTCCTCGCAATGACGTTGTATTATGAGTATGTAACGATGGAAGATCGCGAGGCTGCCGCAGCCGCGACGAGCGCTCACGCCTCGACTGTTTCCTCGCTGAAGGCTGAGAGCAGTTGCAATTCTTTGAATCGGGCGGTTATCACCTCGAGCGATAATTCTTCGATGCCTTCTGTCGAAAATTTGCTGCAGCAAAAGCTTGCGAGCACAGTTCCGTAGATGACTGCACGCTTGACACACTCATAATCGATCGACTCTTTTTTCGCAAGATATCCGATGAAGCCTCCCATGAACGTGTCGCCGGCGCCAGTGGGATCGAAGATCTCTTCAAGCGGATACGCCGGAGCGCTGAACAATTCGTTGTTGAAAAAGAGGAGTGCGCCGTGTTCGCCTTTCTTGATGATGACGATCCGGTCGGCGATAGGGGACAGCATCTTCTGGAGCTTTCGGCCACAGACGATCAGGCTCGGGCTCTCGACGAGCAAGCGCGCCTCGCTATCATTTACGACGAGCGCATTGACTTTGCTGAGTGTTTCTTCGAGCGCAGGCCGCCTGGGACCTTTGATCCAGAAATCCATCGTGTCGAGCAGGATGAGTCTGGGCTGCGCTTCAAGTTGATCGATGACGTCCGATTGCAGGCCGGGTTCGATATTTCCGAGAACAAGAAATTCAGGCTTGCGAAGCGCCGCTGGCACCTTTGGGGTAAAGTCGGCGAAGACATTCAGATCCGTTGTGATCGAATCGCGCGTGTTCATGTCGTAATGATACTTGCCTTCCCAAAAGAAGGTCTTGCCGCCACCCACGATCTCTACGCCTTCAAGATTGAAACCGCGCTTCTTGAAAAGCTTCCACGCATGCTCGGGAAAATCCTCGCCAACGACTCCAACGAGCGCGATATCTGCGCCAACGAAATACGTAGCCGCAAGCGAGATATAGGTTGCACTTCCCCCTAATGCGCGCTCCTTGCGTGCAAACGGAGTTTCGATGGTATCAACTGCGAGAGATCCGACGACGAGTAGAGACATAGTGTGACGTTCGTAAAAGTCGATGAAATGGCGTTGCGAAATTGCGCGATG
Organism: Kapaibacterium sp. (SeqCode); assembly: GCA_038240295.1. Classification (GTDB taxonomy): domain Bacteria; phylum Bacteroidota; class Ignavibacteria; order Palsa-1295; family Palsa-1295; genus JABDDM01. The sequence continues at coordinate 7,140 of JBBSDW010000118.1, read as the reverse complement.
TGACTAATGCTCTCGCTCCCGAACGAGTTCAGGTCGCTGTCAGAATTCTTGTGTCGGGTATCGGTCTCCGGTATCCGGTATCCGGTATCCGGTATCCGGTCTCCGGTATCCGGTCTCCGGTATCCGGTCTCCGGTATCCGGTCTCCGGTCTCCGGTATCCGGTCTCCGGTATCCGGTGTCGGGTATCGGGTATCGGGTATCTGGTGTCCGGTATCGGGTATCGTGTGTTGGGTATCAGCGAAGCTCCACGGATTCCGGGCACCGGACACCAGACACCCAATATCGGATACCCGACACCCGACACCGCCCCACGCTGGCGCACCGATTGATGAATACCTCTTCATCGCTCAATTAAAGCTACACCGATATGAGAACGAACAGGCTGATCTTCGTCCTACTTCTTATCGCCGGATACTCGGCTCTGACCTACGTGATCACCGTTGATGATTATTTCGACGGCCCCACAATATGTAACAGCAGACTCTTCATGATCGGCGTTTTACTGCCGATTGTGGTTGTCATCATGTTGACGATCGATCTTGCGATCGCGTACCTTCGAGAAAAAATCGGACGTCCTGAACGCGAACAGCATCCGCCGACAACTCCGCTTGGCAGAATGCTTCGCGGCTCGACATGGATCATTATTGCTTTATCGACCGCGATCTGTATGGTCGCAATTGTGTATGGCGCCGCTGCTGGGATTTTGTATGGCACACTGATCGGCATGTTGGGTATCGTACCAGTGATACTCGCGATGCTCGGAGCGCTGATCTATCGCGGCGGCAATCTGGCAATCCAAAAAGCGAGAGATCAACAATTACAGAAACCATTGGTGAAGCTCTAAGCCTCGGAATCGCTCCGGATGATCAGGGGCAAAGGAAATACTGCAACGCAGTGCCAAAAATTTCCGGCTGATCGATCCAGGGCAGCTGCGCACATTCGTCGATCATAAGAATCTTACTTTCTTCGATGATTGCATGTAATAAATGCGCCTGCTCGATTGGCTCGATATCTTCACGGTCGTAAACAAGCAGAGTTTTGGCCGTGATTGATCGAGCCAGAGAAAGCTGATCCAGTCCGACGAGCGACGGCAAGAGATAAAGCAGGACACGACCGTCGTACTTGCAATGCATAGAATATTCCTTTGCAAATGCGTCGCGAAGTCCTGGTGATAGATCCACAAACGAGAATAGAAATCGCTGACGAGCTTGATGTGAAGGCGTAGTTGATCTGCTCGGTTGCCGAATTCCAGAGATCGCCTTCAAGATCGTCGCAACTCCGACATCTCCTCTCGCTCATCACGCGACAATCGCGATGCGATATTCGCTTCGTATCGCTCTTTCATTTCGTCGTTTACCGGACCCATTCCGACCAGCGCTAACTTTTCTATTCGAGATGGATGCTCTGCCGCGTAAAGCATCGCAAGCGTTGCTCCCCAGGAATGTCCGATGATCGAAATATCACGAATGGGTCACGGCTGAAATGTCATGGAAAAAATGCTGTAGCGTAAGTGTGCGCTCAGAATATTCGTCAAGCGTCGAAGCGCCGCTCCTCGTTGGTCGAAGAGGATCACCAAGTGATTGGGAAGCAGCAGTTGACCCAATTGCCGAAGCCCGAACGAATCATCTCCCGGCCCGCCGTGCAACAAAAGCAGTGGAGGCCCAGCGCCCGCGCGATAGACCGAGATCACTCCGTAATCGTGACTGACGGTTGATTCCTGCCATACTGTCCCCATTGCTGATCGATGCGAAGGTATGTTCAAGTTAGCGTGCAAGCGGTGCCCATATTCACGCTCGAACAAAGTTATGAGAGCAAAGGGTATTTTTAGCAGAATATAGGAACTTGAGTTATATGCCTAACGTTTATAGACAGGTTATCGCTGCTTAAAGCATTTCCCGAAGTACAATTCCGCCCGACTGCTCAATTCTTCTTGATAAAAAACCTTGAAGTCCCTCTCCCATTACCCCAAGAATGAGAGAGAGTCGTCGGGCAAGTATGAAGTTTGAATTATGAAGTATGATGCGTAGAGAGGCAAATGACGAGACTCCGACAGCTGTCTTGCAGAAGCACAAAGCTTCCCTTCCATGAATAAAGTTTGCACACAACCAGAGCTCGCCTATCGAAATTGGCCTCGATTGGGCAAATTGCCATCCGGCTCAAGATTCCGTTTATGAAAAAAGTTTATACACCACGCGATTGGCCATTCAAACTTCGAGGCTCGAATCCACCAAAAAGTCTCGGTGTAGGCCGTTGGAACAATTACTGCACGCCATTTGCCTACTGACAAATTAGTGACAATTACGCCTTGACGAAGAATTAGCTTTGCGTCGTAATCACAACACGCGACACAAGCCTTAATGAGCCTCTCACTAAATATCCCGCTTATCACGGATCCGGTCTATAGTCCCCCGACAAGCTACGGCTTCATCGATCGGCGAATGCTTCGGCTTATCAATGATCCGCGCGATCTGCCCTTCATGCATTTCATGCTCGAGGCGACGTTCATCATCATGCCGCTCGCGGCCGCGATCTTCCTTGGATGGATACCCTGGTTTATTGCCGTGCTCTATGTTCCGCTCAACGTCTTCTTCTACATGGATCGATTCATTCTGATCCTGCACAATTCAAGTCATCGGCCGCTCTTCCGAAAAAAATATCGGAATCTCAATCTTTACATCGTTTGGGTGCTCGGGCCGCTCTTTGGTGAATCTCCCGAGATCTACTTCGCGCATCACATCGGAATGCACCACGTCGAGGAGAATCTGAAGGAAGACCTCAGTTCGACGATGCCCTATCAGCGAGATAGCTTCGGAAGCTGGTTCAAGTATTTTCTCCGGTTCTTTTTCGCGACCGATCTTAACATCCTGCGCTATATGGCGAGGAAAAACAGGCGTAAACTTCTTATGCGCACGCTGATCGGTGAAGTCGGATTTATCATTTTTATTGCTGTCGCTTGCGTGATCAACTGGCAGGCCGCGCTCATCGTGTTCATCATTCCATTCGCGTTCTGCCGCGGCGCGATGATCGCGGGAAACTGGGGGCAGCATGCCTTTATCGATCCTGCCCGGCCCGACGATCCCTTTGCGAGCAGCATCAACGTGATCAATTGCCGATACAATAGAAGAAGCTTCAATGACGGTTATCACATTGGTCATCATCGCCAGTCGACAATGCACTGGACCGACCTCCCCGTAGAATTCCAGAAGAACATCGAGCTCTACAGCGAGCGTGAAGCGATCGTCTTCTCCGGCATCGACTTTATCATGGTCTGGATGCTGCTCATGTGCAAGCGATACGATAAACTTGTCATACACTTCGTAGAACTCCAAAGTCCCGCCCGATCAACCGACGAAGTGATCCTGCTGCTTAAAAGTCGAACGCGAATGATCGAACGTAGAGTAACGCAATTGCATGCTCAGGTCTGAAACGAATTCCTTCGCCCTGACACTCAGCCGTTATTTTGAAAGGGGGGTGGTATTGCAAGCGCAAGCTGAGCATCTCGCCGATGGTCGCGCCAGCGAGAATTTCGTACCCCACCGCGCTTATTGGTGGTGCCGAAGTTCCAATCGTCGGATTTCGAACTAACCTCTCAGGGGCCTTGTAGCAATAGAAGAGTTGTCTTGACTAATTGCTTTCCAAGTGAACCGAATCGGAATCGGAGCGGTCGTTGTCTTTTTATTCGCGCTACTCAGCGTGCGGATTTCGGTCGCACAGCAATTGCAGATGTTCACGGCGCCGCCGCTTGTCGATAGCTTCCCCGTTGTTCGAGTTGGGATCAGCGTAAGCGATAGCGGAAAACCTGCGCAGCCGCTCAGCACTGCGAACTTCACCGTTACCGAAGATGGCAAGAACGTCACGCCTTTTCAACTTCTGAATTGTGCAGGCGCCCCGGCGGCCGCGATCGCTGTGCTTTCTGACGCGTCGAGTTCGATGTTCTCTTCGACGGGGAATGGCAACACCGGAAAATATTTCGATAGCTATTCGAAGTTTCTTGCGCTCGTTTCCGCACCCTCGCAGCTCGCACTTATTCCCTTCACCGACAGCATCGCGGGGTATTTCCCTGGTAATGGAAGCTGGTACAGGGCCGGAAATACGACAGATACAAATGCCTTTATGCTGGCGCTGCAGGCCTTCAATTTTCAAGGCAATACCGACCTCGATGGAGCCGTGCAATATGCCGTGAAGTTGCTTGCTTCGAATCCGCTGCAGCGAAAGGTGATCGTGCTTGTAACCGACGATGGCGTTGTAAACGAAACATTCGACTACCAGCTGCTTCGCAATAACGGCATCTCGCTGTTCGTGATGGAGATCGATAAGGATACGATCTATGCAAATAACGATCTTTCGCAAAGCTCGGGTGGCCGCTATTACAGTGCGCCCGACAGTATGACGTTCGTGCCCGTAATGACGCAGATCGGCAAGAGCTTCCTTGCGGAACAATGCTTGATACGATATGTGAGCACGGTTGCTTGCCCATGGGAGGCGGCGCACTCGGTAAACTTCCGTGTAAATTTTAACAACGAATCGGCGAGTAGCGTGTCGCAATATGAACTCGGTCACAACACTCGCGATTCGGTTGCTCCCGTTATCCTTGTTGATTCGTCGCGTTATACTTCACGGCTCGTCAAAGCTCTGGAGATCTTTCCATGTCAGTCGGGCATTCAGTTTTTTACCGATTCTGCGTTGCACAATTTTGCGAAGCTCCGACCACGTCGTGCGCTTCCCGATAGTGCGTCCGATAGTCTGGTCGTCATCGATTCGACGCAGCCTGCGACAGGCTATTATATCACTCGCGATTCGGCAGGGAATGTCCGAAGGGTCTTCGTAAGCTACCATCCGCAGCCCGACACGAATGCGCCGCAACTACCTTTCGCGCCGGTTTCTGGCGGCACGATCACGCAAAATGTCTATGAGCAGCTTCCCTGGGATCGGGGGATCAAGACGATTTCGCTGAAGCCCGGCTCGAAGAATCTGGTGCTCGACAGCGTTCGTTATTTTTCAAAAAGTTTTGCCCGCGCATATCTGCGAATTCCATTACGAGTTGATACTTCATCAGGGTGTTTGCAAGCGTTCGATTCGGTCGGCAACGTGAACAATGCCTGCTATCAGTGGAATGGCGAGGGAGGCGACACACTGCCGCCCGTCTTTACACAGCTAACGAATCCGCAGCCGCTTCTCGCACTTGTGGGGACCGTGACCGAACGCAGGATGGGTGACGTCGGACTGAGAAACGTAACGCTCACGCCGATCGTGAACGCAGTTGCACCAAGCGTGAAATTCACGGACAAAACATTTGCAACGATTACCATCAACGTACCAGATTCACTTTCTAATTCTCTTACAGAAGTAGAGTCGACTGATAGCGCAGGAAATTTCATGCGCGACACACTTCGATATTCCCCGAAACCGGATGTTCTCGCACCGGTGATGTCGCTTGCCGCACCGACGCTTGCGACGAGAGTAGTAAGTGCAACGGAAGTGCAGGCGTGGGACCGAGGCATCGCTTCTCTCGCACTGCAAGCGGGCGCGACGAACTTTACAGCTGCATCGCCCGTCTTTGCCGATGCGCGTCATGCGACGATTCAGCTAACGATCACCGACCCAACGCAGAACGCGGCAGCAGATGTCATCGCGACCGATAGCGCAGGCAATCAAGTCTCGACGGTAATCTTTTATTCGCCGAGTGCCCCCGGATCGCTCGTGCCGCTCACGATTGCAAGTCCATACGATTTTGGAACGCTGAACGTCGGAAAGCTCGCCTCGACACAGTTGATCTTGACAAACCCCAACGCGGTGCCCGTCACATTGACGAAGCTCGCGATGGCCGGAGACGATTCTGAATTTGTGCTAAGTCAGAGTCTACCGATCACGATTGCCGCAGGGGCGACGGTGCCTTTGCAATTCACCTTCATCCCGACGGTGCTCGGAGCGTGGCGCGCAACCTACAATTTTAGCAACGATACGATGCTGCTCGTCACCGTGCAGTTGCTCGGGCGGTCTGTTGGAAGTCTTCTCGTCACGCTCGATTCGACTTCGCTCGCAAAAGCTGGCGACGTATCGCAGCTCACAATGCATCTCGATGCATCGCCCGAACCGATCAACCTCGATACGATCGCCTTTACGATCAGCTGGGATCACGATCTTGCAACGCTCGGGGCGCTCAGCGAAAATTGCGCTGGTCTCGATACCGGACTTTGCAACTACACGATCAGTTCTTTGGCGACGCCTCATGGCGATGTCTCCTATTTACTTGTTCGAAATTCAAAAGTGCTATCGCCCTCGCTGTCTCTTACGAATACTCTTCTCACACTTCCGATCAACGCCACCTTCGTAGCAAAGGCCACGAGCACCGCCGTCACGCTGAGCAGCCTTTATGCGGGAAGCTTCACGACGGTGAGTGCCTCGACTGGACAAATCCAGGTCGGCAGCATCTGTGCCGATTCAACGATACGTGCGAAGCTTGACGTGCGGCTTGAAATTGCTCTCCAGAATGTGCAGCCAAATCCTGCGCGCGATCACTTCGATGTTACGATCCGCTCTTCATCCGAGGGCGACGTTGCCATCGATCTTATGAATATTCTCGGACACAAAGTATTTAAGGGTTCGATTCTCGCGACCACCGGCGATTCACATTTGCGGATTCCATTTAGCGCTTCGATCACGTCAGGAGTCTATGTGCTTCGCGTCCGCACCAGGGACGGATCTACTCAATCGCAAAGAGTGGTGATCGAGCGCTGAGGCGTTGCGTTCATGATTTTGCGACCGTTTGATTGGCCTCCGTAATTTTGCATCTCTGAATCATCAGCCCAATTTCCATTGTCAAAAGTCAAGACGCGATTCGTTTGTCAGCAGTGTGGATATATTTCGCCGCGCTGGATGGGGAAGTGTCCCGAGTGTAATAACTGGTCATCGTTTGTCGAAGAGACGATTCATGAGGAATCGAGTTCGTCGGCAAAGGGCGCTCGCAATATGGGCCACAAATCGGGCAAAGAGCATCCGAAGAAATTATCCGAGATCGATAATTCGCAGGAGCAACGCGTCGAGACGGGCATCGGTGAATTCGATCGCGTGCTTGGCGCCGGCATCACCAAAGGCTCGATCATACTCGTCGGTGGTGATCCCGGCATCGGGAAGTCGACG
>JBBSDW010000117.1:0-10383 GCA_038240295.1 Kapaibacterium sp. (SeqCode) | reverse complement strand
GTGCCCGTATGAGCGTGTTTATTGTTCGCAGATCACAGGTGCGAACGTCACAAGAAAATTGATAAACGTACGGGCTCGAACGCTCACCCGTGCAGCCCTTTTTAACAGTTACGAACAATGCTCTGGACGTCTGAATTAGCTGAGTATCTTGAAGATGCACCGTGGCCTGCCAACAAGGCGGAGCTGATCGATTATTGCGAGCGTATCGGCGCGCCGCCTGCCGTTGTGAAGAATCTGGAAGAGATCGAAGATGAGGACGAACAGTTCGAGTCGATCCAGGAAGTCTGGCCCGATTATTCCCCGGAGGACGACGAGTTCTATTACGACGACGAGCTTAACGAATATTAAGGACTTGGGTCGGGCGCGAGTTCGAAACATCGTATCTGCACCAATCCAAACGAGTATCCGCCAATCGCTGTTGTTGGAAAACGCTGTTCGAGATACTCGGGCAGCGTTTCCGCTATTTTAGCGAGTCAGGCTTGCGCTGACGTGCAAGCTTCGGCACACATTATGATAATGCGCGTTCTATAGCCCAACATTCACCAGCAGAATTGATGCAGCGATCGAAGAGGAGAGCGTCCACCTTGCGGTGTCAAAGACAACTGCTGGGTCTCGTCCTTTTGCTTTTGCTCATTCTTGGAGGTGCGACCGCGAAGCTCCATGCGCAGACATTTGCATTAGATCGGGCGCTCGGTGTTCCCGATTCCGGGGTGGTCGCAGCGGTGATCTTCGATGGAAATAAATCGTTTTCCGATGCGATCCTGCAAACAATCATCAATACGCGTGTGTCGAGCTTTGTCGAGCACGTACTGCACACGATCACATTCAATGCCGTCGGCGCCGGAAAGATCTATACCGATCAAGCTTCTCGCGACCAGGACACGGCATCGATCGAGGAGTTCTACCGTGAGAACGGGTTCCTGTTTGCGCATTGCGTCGTCGAAGTTCACACCGATCTCCAACAGCTTCAACAAGTTGAACTCCTCGACCGGCAAAATAGACTACTTCCTCGCAACAGCCGCAAGCCGCTGCCGCCGCTTCCCGATACCGTCTTTTTTCATATCAATGAAGGCCCCGCGTCGAACATCACCGGCGTTTCCTACTCGGGTCTTGAAAACCTTCCATCCGAGTTGCAGCCGGAGTTGACGGAGCACTCGCTTATTAAGATGAACCAGCGCTATTCGAGCGCGCTTGTGCTCAAGGAAGTCAGTCGTGTGCAGACGATCCTGGGTGAGAACGGCTATCCGTTTTTTAAGTACGACTCAACGGTCACCGAAAAAGCGAATGATCATACTGTCGATGTGCATGTACTTTTCTATTTCGAGACCGGTCATCGATATCGATTTGGTAATGTAAGGATCGTCTATGACACAAACTCCGCCGAGCCTGGCCGCGTCGACGAAACGACTGTGCGTTCGGCGCTTGATATGGTGCCGGGCGAGTGGTACAAGGCTTCTGTCGTACAGGCGTCTCAGACGAATCTCTTCCGGCTCGAAAGCTTTGAGGTCGAGCGAATAAATTTCGATACCAATCAGATCAACGCGATCCCCGATAGTTTGCGGGATGGCAGTACGATCAATCAGATCGTGGAGCTCAAAATGAAGGTGAGTGCAGAGCTTTTGCCCGGCTTTTTCATTGGCGAAGGTCAATTCGCGCATCCGGGAGTCTTTACGTTCAGCACGGGACTGAGCCTGAACTACACAAACCACAATATTTTCGGAGGTGCGCAAAACCTTGCCTTCGAATCGGCGTATCAACTTCTGCCCTCGGATGAAAAAAATCGAAGTGCCAATGTCGATCTGACATTTCCTTACAGGCGGATACCGATCTTCGCACGTTTGCTCCCGAGTATTTCGAATTCTCCTCTCACGGTTGGCGTGGGATGGTCACAGGCGGCGCAAGTGGGAAGAACAAACGAAGAGCTTTACCATATTCATTCTGGTATCAATGCCACCATCGGTGATCCAAACAACCACACAAATTTTGTCCCCGATGTTTCCATCGAGTATGCCAACCGCACCTATTCCGATCCAAATTTGCTTTCGCTGTATGGCTCGACTCAGCGGCAGCAATTAAATACGATCATCTCGCTGAATGGGCAGTGGGACCGCACCAACAATGTTTTCAACCCTACGAAAGGTTTTTATATCGGCGGTACATTTGAATGGGGGACGCCGGTGCTCAAGCGGCTCGCACCGGCAGGTTTCGGATCGGCAGCGTACCTGAAGGAGATTCTTCAACTCAAGGACTTTATTCCATTACAAAATAACGGACGACTTGTCCTCGGCGGCAGGCTACGCCTCGGCAACATCACGCTTACAGGACCGAACGGTGCCGCAGTGCCAGTCGATCCTCAGTACGATGCACCTCTCGAGCGAAGGTTTTATGCGGGCGGAGGAAGTTCGGTGCGTGGATGGTCGAGCAATTCGTTACTTGTCGCGCCCAGGCAGGATCCCTATCGAACGACGGATCAAGGAGGCTACCGGCTACTGGAATTCAACTCCGAACTTCGGTGGGCGCCTTATTACACGGAGAATCCGATCACCTCGAACGAGAAGTTGCTGGCTCCGTTTCGCGTAGCGGTCTTTTTTGATGCGGGTCAGGTGTGGGATCAGGGCGTTACGATCAATCCAAATCAAATCGCATTGGCGATCGGGACGGGCGTCAGGTACCTCACGATCTTCGGCGCCTTCCGATTCGACATCGGCTTCAAGCTCTACGATCCGAATCCACTCTGGGGAACAACCGCGTCACGTCCCGATAACACGGATCCGATGACAGGACTCGATCGCCCGTATACAAGTTCGACCTATCTCTATACCTTCCCGGCTTATCCCGACTCGAAGGGCCAGTGGCTATTCGGTCGTAAGTTCGACTTGACGGCGTTGCAGTTTCAGTTCAACCTCGGCGAAGCATTCTAACCCACCCAGCGGCTCTACTTTCGCAGTTGCCATATCTCCGAATGGAAGCCGCCTTTGGTGAAGGCTTTCAACAGTGAATCCTTACTCGTCAGCAGCGTGGCGCCTTGTGTTTCGAACTTCCGATGGTCGAGTTCCGACTGAAGAAAAAGATAAGCTCGCTTATTTCGCAGCGAGTCGAGCTGCAGTTGCAAGCTAAGCGAATCTTCAAGTGGATAGCTCGCGATGTCGGGCCGTCCAAGTAGATTCAGATAGATGAAAACGTAGCCACCGTGGAATACGTATTGCGAGCCGATCTTCGTTGCATCGTCCGCCTGACTAAGATCGTCGCTCCGGCCATAACCATAGAGCTTGTATCCTGGCATCGCGAGGAGTGCATTCTTCGGCAGGTTTGCCGCTGACCATTTTGCGGCATCGTTCGCGTTGTTGCGAACATCGCGAACATTGCCGAGCAGAGCCTCTTGCTTGAGCATACTCGGTGCGAACACGATGGCCAGAAGCACAACCCCAGCACCAATGCCACAGAGCAAAATCCGCCGACTGGCAGCCGAACGGAAGTAAGTTGAAGCATAAGCCGATAGATCGCGCCAGACGCGAGACCATCCCCAACCACTGAGCACAAGCAGCACGATCGCGAGTTCGGTTAACTGTGTCTTCACGATCATGATGGTGATCGTGAGTACCGCCATCGTGATAACAGCGGACGCAGCAAAGGGCAACAGAAGTTGAATGGCACGTTTATCACGTGAATAGATGGCTCCGATGGCAATGGAGAAGGCGAGAAGTAGTGCGGCGGTTTCTAAACGTGTCGAGACCAATGCGAGCAAAAGTGCGAAGAGAAAGATCAGGGATGCTTTCCATTTTCTTACTCGATCGAAAAACGGCAGCCCGAACAAGCAGCCATAAAAGATCGGCAGTAGCAACAGCAATCGTGGCAACAACCGAAGCAGGATCGAAGAGTAATACCGATCTCTCTCGAGCATGTCGGAGAAGAGGAGGGGATTGGATGCGTGGAAATCGAAAAAACGGTTACTCCGCGTGTCGGAGGCGAGCAAAATAAAGATCGTGATCGCAAGAAACAACAGATAAAAAATCATTGCGAAATAGCTCTCGCTCGTTTTCTTCATTCGCCACAGAGCACGCACTTCTCGCCAGCGAAAGACTACTGCCCCGACAAGCACGCCATGCACGAGCACGATCGCAGGTTCCTTCGCCATGACGGCGAATATTCCGCAAATCAAGCCAATGATCAGGAGTCTTAATTTTGCCTCAAGAATTCCTCGCAGCCCAAAATACCAGGCTGGCGTGATGAGCATCAGTTCGAGAGTGAAGGTCAGATCGCCGTACCAGAAGAGCACGTTGAGAATGGGAAGGAATGCGAGCCAATAAAGTAGAACCGTGAAATAGAGCGCGGAGCTTTCCCCTGAGAGATACCGGGAAGTTCTTCCAGCGAATGCGAGGCCGATCAGAAATGAACCGACGAGCGTGACGTGCCACGGAAAATAATTCGACGTTCCGGCCGTGTGCCATAAGAGCCAGATGGTGGCTGCGAACACGGGACGAAAACTTCGCACGATGGAGCCATGAATGGGATCCCACGCCTGAAAAAAAGTGTGGGTCCTCGCCCACTCCATGTGGAGCACATCGTCCAGCCGAAAGGCCATCAGATAACGCGTCGTGAAAAGAATCAGCAGCGCGATCGCTCCAACAACAAGGAGTGCGTCCGCTATGCGGACGTGAGGGGAGCGAACACGTGTCGGATGCACGTCGGAAGTTAGCGGAGCAGCGTAGTATCTCCGGCACCCATCGGCGAGATAGGGTGCTGCACCGGCGGAGGCAGCGACTCGAGAATACGCTCGTACGGCTTCACATTCACCCCATAGTTATAAACCATATGCGTCCCCAGAAAGCCAGTCACGCCGGTTAGGAAAAAGACAATGACAACCAGTGCGAGATACGCGCCACGAATTCCTGCCCCGCGCACAACGTCATCATATTGAGCATGTTTTGCGGAGCGGAGCAATACCGCAAGCGCAAGCACGGCAACGACGACGTAGCTCAGGATCTTGTGATAGTTATTGAGCGGTTCGACATCCGCAGAGATAAAAACATTCGAAGCGGTAAGGAAACCGGTAAGGATGGAGACGACGGACAAGGCGAGCCCGAGCCGAAGGCAATGCCAGCTGAAGCGCTTCATCCCGTCATTCTTGAACATCACCCCAGTGATCTCGAAGATGATCCCAAGATTGATCAAGGCGATCGTAAAGTGGTCGACGATAGTATGAAGGTCTGCTGGGCCCATGCGTGATGTTAGGTAAACGTATGACAGGCAAAACTACGCAATGAATGAAGCATAGGCGATGCTTGTTGGATCGGCCTATGTCATTGAAGAGAACCCAAGGTCGCGGACCCTTTTTATTTTTCTACACGGTCATCTGTCTTATCTGGGGATCGACCTGGACGGTGATCCGGATTGGTGAAGACGCGAGACTCGACCCGTTTCTTGGAGCCTCGCTCAGGTTCATCATCGCTGCAGCCATTCTCTGGGCGCTTGTGTGGATTCGAAAAGTAAAGATGCCAAGCGGCAAGATCGAGTGGAGGGCCGCGATCATCAATGGGACGCTCGGTGCGGCCGGTTCGTATACGATCGTCTATTGGACATCGCAGTATGTTCCTTCCGGACTCGAGGCGGTGATCTTCGGTACGATGCCGCTCTGGACAATCGTCATGACACAATTAATGCATCGCGGAGAGAGGCCTTCGTATCAGAAGGTGCTTGGCGTGATCCTCGGATTTTTCGGATTGCTGCTGATCTTTTTACCCGGTATCACGATTGGCAGTAATGCTCGCATTGGGGCAATGTGCCTGATGCTCGGTTCGCCGTTCGTGAGTGCGATCAGTCTTGTCGTGACAAAGCGCGATGCAAAGGGGATCGAACCGCTTGCGTTGAACGCCATATCGATCTCGATCGCGATGGTCGTTCTGACTGCGCTCGCACTATTGACGAATGACCTTTCGAACGTTCACCTGACCTTTACGCATCTATGGACGATCAGCTATCTTGCGACCTTTGGGACCGTCGTGACTTTCGTAATCTACTACCACTTGCTCCGCACCAATGAAGCAATTGTCATGTCGTATGTTTCGCTGATCACGCCCGTGATCGCGATACTGACAGGCTGGCTGCTCCTCAATGAGCATCTAAGCTTCTACGCGATCGCCGGAGCAGTCGGAGTCATCATCGGGATCCGCTTAACCCTGATCGATCGCAAACCCCCATTAACGGAAACCGCCATAGCAGCAACAAGTCTCGATTAAGACAACACCAACGCCTGATACCCGACACCCGACACCTAATCCCCCTTTTGCCCGACGAATCGATCCTCGGCATCATGAAAGAGCACGTTGAATGAGGTCAGGCTCCCATACGATTTTGTGATATAGCCGTCGAGTTCGAGTTTTTCTGCTTCGCTGAGTTTTGACGCGTTGATCTTCTGCTCGAGAACACGCAGGTTGTTGCGCACGGCTACTATCTTTTTGAAAAACACCTCAAGATCTATTTCCTTCGGCTGCTGCGCACTGTCTTCCGGCTTGAGCACCAATGTTCCACGACGAAACTTGGGTGCGATCGTGACAGTCATTTCGCTCGTCGTCAACTTTTGATCGAGCGCGTTCGTAAAGGCTTCAAAGGCGATGCGATATACTTCGTCGATTTGCATAATGCTTTGCGAGCTGTGGTTGAGTTCAGTAGTAAGGATTCGGTTTTGTCAGATACGCATCCACATAATCCTTGACGGATGCCTCGAGTGAAGTAAACGGCTTTTTGTAACCTGCGTGCTCGAGTTTGGTCATGTCGGCCTCGGTGAAGTACTGATAGGCATCGCGGATCGACTCGGGCATATCGATGTATTTGATATTCACCGGTTTGTTCAATGCCGAGAAAAGCGCTTTGGCGAGATCATTCCATGAGCGAGCGCGGCCCGTTCCGAGGTTATAAATTCCGGTTACTTCCTTATGATCGAAAGCCCACAGGATCACATCGAGAGAGTCCTTCACGTAAATAAAATCGCGGACGAACTCGCCATCTTCATATCTCGGATCGTAGGACTTGAATAGCCTGAGCGCGCCATCCGTTTTGATCTGGTTGTACGCCTTGAAGACAAGGCTTGCCATATCGCCTTTGTGATATTCGTTCGGTCCGAACACATTGAAGAATTTGAAGCCGGTACAGTTCTTATCGAAGCCATTGCTGATGAGCCAGATATCGAATTGCTTCTTCGATTCGCCGTAGGGATTGAGCGGCTTGTATTCCTCGGCGCTTTCATTGGCATCGCTAAAGCCAAGGGCCCCGTTGCCATAGGTTGCGGCGCTCGAAGCGTAGATGAATTGCTTGTTGTGATCGAAACACCAGGTTGCGAGGCGCTGGCTATATTCGACGTTGTTCTTCGTTAAATACGCAACATCCCGTTCCGTGGTCGATGTGCAGGCGCCCATGTGGATGACTGTTTCAACCTCATCGGCAGGAAGCTCACCATCCAACATGGAGAGGAATACCTCCTTATCGATAAAGCGGAGATAGTGCTTTCCCTGCAGATTCGGACTCATAGCGTTCTCGGCTGAATCGACGACAAGGATATCATTCCGGCCGCGATCGTTCAATCCTTTGAGGATCACGCTGCCAATAAACCCTGCACCACCTGTTACTATGATCATTTGAAATGCTATGGCTGCTAATGGCTTTCTCAAACAGTTGATTGGTTCGGAAGTTCACAGCCGGTGGAGCAGTTCTTGCACTTGATGCGTCCTACGACACTTAGCTTCATCAAATGCGCTCCACGACCGATGTTCTTTTCCTGCATCAGCTTACCAGCAGCACGGGCAGGAAAACGTACTTTCAATCGAAGGATCGCGCCAGTTGGGAGCTTCCGAGACTCTTTGAGGAATTTACTGCATCGAAACAATCTCCAAGTTATACAAACTTCGTCTCTTGGATCGCACTTCATTCCGAACTAAGAAGTGTTTCGATCTTCGATCGCCAGGCCTCGGTGATAACCGATGAGTTGGTCTGGCCTTACGATAAGGACTGAGACAGAAGGACTGAGCCCCCGTGTTGCCGCGAAAATAAAGAGCCTCCATCCCGTCCTCTAACCCTAAGCCCATATTCGGGGATTTTCGCCATGCGCGAGTTTAGTGCACTAAGCACCCTGCTGGACGTTGCTCAGACGACGGTAGCATTCGCACCTCTATCTCCATCACATCACGCACCCGACTTCACCCAAACTTTCGCAATAAAAACCCCGGTCGCGATGACCGGGGTTGTGAACTCTCTCTGACGTGTTAAAAATGATAATTTATAATACGTTTTGGGCTTGATGCATCAATGGTTGATGATGATATAATCAAGCATGTCGCCTGCGACCCATGCCGCGCCTTTACGAGTCACCGTGAAACTGCCAACTCCCTTCAGCGTGATGACATTCTCGCCCGCTGCGCCTACGCCCGTCGTTTCATACGTGAGTATGATCGTGCTTGTGCTGGTCACCAGTGAGTTGTTGATCGTAACTGTAGAGCCGGCAGGAAGTGCAACGACATCTGCGAAGCGATTCGAGATGGTTGCCGGTACTGCGCTGCCTGTGGCAGAAGAGCGAACCGAACCACCCATCACGTCGACTGCAATGCCGCTCAATGCTGGTGTCGCTCCTTGTGGTGCGTTTGCAGAGAGTGCCGATCCCGTCGTTGTCGGATTGTATGCATAGACACCTGCATTCGTCGAGACTCCTGCGAGTGCTGCGAGTTGCGCAAGCGATGCATGCGAAGCGCCGGTCACACCAACGTTGCTGAAGGATGAGCTGTCAGCGAATCCAAGGACACCGGTGTTACCAACCAGGTTCGCGCTGTTCGCCTGTCCAACAACTCCCAGAGCCGTGATTCCGCTGTTCGGCTCTGCCTTACCAACGACACCCACGATATTGTCGGTCGCGTTCGTCGCACCTGACCATTTCGCAACACCAAGGATGGCATTTGCCGATGGGCGCGTCTGGCCGGTAGCGTTCGAGGTTGCCTCCGATACGATGCCTGTGGCGCGTGTAGCTGCACCAGTCGAGATCGACGTCGTGTAGTTCGCGTTGACCTCAGCACCGGTTGACGCAGTGTTCATCTCGCGGTTCTGACCGTTGGTCTGAAGCGCATAGCTGTTTGTGTTCGTAAGCGCAGGGTTGTATGCAAATACACCAGCGTTTGTCAGCGCCCCCGCAAGTGCGGCGATCTGTGCAGACGATGCATGTGAAGTACCCGTCACACCAACGTTGCTGAAGGATGAGCTATCGGCGAATCCAAGCACACCGGTATTGCCGAGTGCGTTCGCGCTGTTCGCCTGTCCAACAACTCCCAGAGCCGTGATTCCGCTGTTCGGCTCCGACTTACCAACGACACCAACGATATTGTCGGTCGCGTTTGTCGCACCTGACCATTTCGCAACACCAAGGATGGCATTCGCAGAAGGTCTGGTCTGTCCGGTAGCGTTCGATGTTGCTTCCGCAACAATCGCTGTGGCACGCGTCGCTGCACCAGTCGAGATCGACGTCGTGTAGTTCGCATTGACCTCAGCACCAGTTGCGGCTGTGTTCATCTCGCGGTTCTGACCGTTGGTCTGAAGCGCGTAGCTGTTTGTGTTCGTCAGCGCAGGGTTATAAGCGTACACACCTGCATTCGTTGCGGTTGCGGCAAGCGTAGCCAACTGTGCAACGGTCGCATGCGACGTACCCGTCACACCGATGTTGCTCAGCGACGAGCTGTCAGCAAAACCAAGCACGCCAGTGTTGCCGAGAAGGTTTGCGCTATTTGCCTGCCCGATGATTCCGAGGGCCGTTACGCCACGGTTCGGCTCTGCTTTACCAACAACGCCGACGATCTGCGTGGCAACGTTGGGACCACCAGTCCACTTGGCATCGCCAAGGACACCGGTTACACCTGGCCGCGTTCCATTCGTCCCATCAGAAGATGCTTCGGCAACGACACCCGTGGCGCGGTTAGCACCGCCAGTGGCATACGATGTTGCGTAGATACTATTGACCTCAGGTCCTGGATTGTTATAATTAACCGTGCTATTGGTCACACGTAAACCCTTGTTCGCAGTTACCTGTCCGTTGAGTGTATCCTGTCCGTTGAAAACGTTGATGCTACCGAGGCCATTGCTACCGATCGTATTCATGACTGCAGGAGCATTGCCGCCAACACCGAATCGGTTAAGCAACGCGCCGGTGCTGTCACCGATCGTTGAATTACCCGAAGAGGTCAGGGTTGTGAAGCGACCAGCGCCGGTCAGTGCGCGTGTGCTATCGAGATAGCCACGATTGACTGCGTCTGTGGCTGAGGTCGGCGCACCAACATTCTGCAAGCGAGCACCGTTGAAGGTGATCGAGGTGTCGGTGAATGCTGCTGTACCGTTCGAGCGCAAGTTGTTGAT
>JBBSDW010000116.1:0-10400 GCA_038240295.1 Kapaibacterium sp. (SeqCode) | reverse complement strand
TCGCTCGAACTGCATACAAATCAACCGTGCGTCTTCGACACCATCGTGCCGCTCTTGATCCATATCGGACCCCCAACGCTGAGCGCTGAATCAGATAAGTATCAACTCGGCTGGACGTGCACTTCGATCGATACAGTGGTTCGGATCACGAACACGAGCGATGAACCGGTGCTTGTGAAAGAGCTTCTTTTCGATTTACCGGATGCCTTCAGCCATCCGAAGTTTCTCTTTCCCGATACGCTCGCTGCACATTCGACACTCACCATTCACGTCAGGTTTGCACCCGTGCATGCCGGCGATTTTACGACAACTGCGCACGCCGTGATTGTGCCGTGCGGCGATCTTTCGTTTACGATCTCGGCCTCTGCAGGACTCAAAGGCGTGACAGTTTCCGATACGCTGCTTGGTTTTGGAAGAGGCTGCGACGTGACCCAGGTGAGCAGAACAGTGTCGATCGAGAATGGTAATCTGACAGATGTGGCTGTCGGAAGTGCAAATCTCGCCGGGGCATCCAAGTTCACGGTTACTTCTCCGCAGATACCCTTCACTGTTCCAGCACATACTTCGCGGCAAATTCTGATCAACTATCACCCGACGACGCCAGGCCGCGACGATGCACTGCTGACGCTTCGATCGGATGACAACTGCCTGATCAATCGCATCCACCTCACCGGCTCGCGAGAGACCCCGCACCTCAACTGGAGAAGTATTCGGCTTCAATTCGATACCACGTGTGCGGGCGACACGGCGAATGCACAGATCGCAATCTACAATGCAGGCGCCGACACCGTCGATCTTACGAGCGTTAGACTGAGTGGTTCGAGTCAGTTTTTGTTGCTTGATACCGCGCTTCAGATTCCGGCAGGTGATTCGGGATTCGTGCGCGTTAGATATATCCCTGTTGGGTTCGGCGACCAATCGACCGTCATTACTTTTACGACCGGACCATGCGTCACCACGACAACAATGCCCGTAAGTGGCACATCCGGCGCTTCGCCACAACTCGCACTTAGCGATTCGGTACTTAATTTTGGCAGCGTTCGAGTTGGAGATTCGGTGGAGTTCTGCACAACGCTCTCGAACAGAAGTTGCACCGCGCTTATCGTTGATCCGCGTCAGCTACTCCTTCCTCGTGGATTTTCGATCGTGAGTGATACGAGCCTCCTTTCAGTAAGTCGAGGAATTTCACGAATAATCTGCTTGCGGTATCGCCCAACCCAATGGGATACGATCAATGCCTATCTCGGTATCGCCGCAGCAGGCGGGAATGCGCATCTGGCGCTGAAGGCAGTCGCGCTTTCAGCTGACCTTCATATTCAGGATACACTGCTCGATTTTGGTTATGCCGTGTTGGGGCGTAAGTCGCGTCTTCCGATTCGGGTTGCGAATCTCGGGAATGTCTCGGATCAGGTAACGTTTAGCGCGCCCCAACATTCGTCACTTTCGATCTCACCGACCTCACTAACCGCACTTCCAGGGATAAGCACTCTAAGCAGTGAATTTCAGCCGGTGATCATTGGGCGCGTGAATGATACGATCTTTGCGACCTATGCGACGGGAAGGCAACGCATCATCCTTCGCGGTGAAGGCGTCGATTCAGGACTTGTCGCGAGCCGACTCGAAGTCGACTTTGGCGATGTCCGTCTTCGCGATTCAGCAACGCAAGTTATCGCGCTCACTGCAACGAATGGATTTAATATCACGATCGGCACAGTCACAGCGCAGTTGCTTTTCGGAGCGGACCTGCTATCAACATCGGCCAACCCGATCACTTCCGATAAGGATACGACCTGGCTATCGGTACACTTTGCACCAAAGACCGAAGGACAGTTTTTGGACACCCTCGACCTACCCAATTCATCGCATTCGCTACGTGTGATCCTGACTGGTCGCGGCGTGGAAGCTCATGCGCTTGCTGTTCCCGATACGCTCGATTTTGGCAAGGTTCAACTCGGCACCTCCGAAAACGGGACGCTCGTCATTACCGACACCGGCTTCTATCCTTTTACAGTTGGCTCCGTAACGTCCGCTAATGCTCTTTTTCAGGTTCAGCCATTCGTGCCATCCGCGCAGTCACCGCTCTTGCCGAGAAATTTCACGCTGACCTTTCAGCCGGTGGGTTTGAAGCCAGTGGAGTCGGTGGTGACAGTTCGTTCGAATGCTGTCGATAGTGTGCTGAGCGTTGTTGTTCGCGGTCGAGGAACATACGGTCCCGCAAGCGCGCCAGATGTGAGCTACACGATTCCAAACACTCAGGCTCGTGTCGGCGATCACGTGATGATACCGGTCGTGCTGCATGTATCGAGCGCCAACTTGATCACGCTCGATTCGATCGCAATGGATTTGATGTTCGATCCATACGCAATCTATTTACATGGAGTCGTGCAGCAATCGACGTTAACTGACGGACTCCATGCGAGCCTGACTCACGCCTCCGACAGCATGGTTCACTTATCCATCGCCGGCAGGCGAGCCTATAGCGATGGAGTGATCCTCATGCTTGATGCGGAAGCCTTGCTCGGACCGCACGATAGCACACGCATTACGCTCACTGCGGCCGTACCGGAAGATGCCTTGATACCGCAGAGCGCTTCGGGCCTGTTCGTGGTCGAAGATTGTGGAGGCCTTCCCGGCAATGTTGTGCTCGCAGGCGCCGCATCAAAAGCGATCGCACCAAACCCGGCATCGACTACAGCGCAGATTGAATATTCGCTGCCGGCTGCGATGCACGTTCGATTGATTCTCTTCGACGCGCTCGGCAAACTTTCAAAAACAGCAATCGACCGCGTAGAAGAATGGGGAGAGCACACTGCCGCGATCGATTGCTCGGCACTTCCAAGTGGTAAATATATTTATCAGTTAGAGACCGGAGCGCGAGTCGAGCGCGGGTCGCTGATCATTGCGCACTGATCCCGGTATGCGTGTTATCGATCATCGAGATACCGATCGGCGCTGGTGTGGTTTTCTCCGTAGTCAATTCTTCGAGATGTGCCAGCGCGAGCTGACCGCAGGCGGCTTCGATATCTTTTCCTGAACTCGAACGGATCATTACCTGCGCACCTTCTGCGCGAAGCTGCGCGATAAAGTTATTGAAGTTCGCAGTTGTGGCAGGGCGAAGCTCTTTGCTGATGCCGTGGGGATCGGTGAAGTCGATCGGATGAAACGGTATCACGTTTACCTTGCTCGGCATTCTGCGCGTGATCTTCGCGAGGCGTTTTGCATCTGCGGCTGAGTCGTTGAGGCCTTCGAAGAGAATATATTCGTAGGTGATCGGGATACGCGTTTTCTGATAAAAGATCTCCATTGCCGCGATCACTTCTTCGATCGGATAGCGCTTGTTGATCGGCATCAGCCGCGTCCTGAGTCCGTTCGTGGTTGCATGAAGGCTCAGTGCGAGCTTCACGTTCAGTCCTTCATCGGCAAATTTCTTTATCTCCTCCGGAAGTCCGCTCGTCGAAACGGTGATCCTTTTTTTGCCGAGCATTTCTGCCTTCGGATCGGTGATGATCCTGAGCGAACGAACCACATTATCATAGTTGAGCATTGGCTCGCCCATGCCCATATAGACCAGGTTGGTGATCTCTTCGCCCGTGATCCGTTCGACTTCGATGATCTGCAGAATGATCTCGGCAGCAGTGAGATTTCGCTTGAGCTTTAGCGATGCGGTTGCGCAAAATTTGCAATCGAGCGGGCAGCCGACCTGCGTTGAAACACAAAGCGTTTTGCGCGCGGGCACGCCCTGATCGTCGCGCATCTCGCTTGGGATGAGCACCGTTTCGATCGAACGATCGTCCGATAGCTTAAAGAGAAATTTCTTCGTGCCGTCTTCGCTCGTCGATTGATGGGAAAGCCGGAGTCGTTCGATCTCGAATTGTTCATCGAGAATTTCGATCGTCTTTTTTCCGAGATCGGTCATCGCCGAAAAACACGCGGCGCGTTTTGCATAGAGCCATCGAAAGACTTGGTCAGCGCGATAACGATCCTGAACTCCTGCCTCCGCGATTGCAAGCGCCAGCTCCGTTAAGGTGAGTCCAATGACTCCCCTTTTTCCCCTTATTTGAGCTTCCTTCGTTTGCATTTTAGCTCAACGAAGCTTTGGGGTGCTTTATTCCGTGGGTGATTGTGGTGAAAGAGGGTTAAGAATAAATTGCTGTTGTGCTTGCATTTCGGTCTTTTTCTCAGTATAATAGAGGTGAGTTGTTAGATCGGTTTTGAGCCATGCATCGATGGTTCTGACGCAATCACATTTTTCTCATGATCACGCACAAAGAGACGCCTGCTTTTATTCCCACGGGCATCGATGTTACACAGCTCTTTTCGCCGTTGAATGCGGCGACTCGAGATGCGACTCTGCCTTGGGCTGCCGGTCCGGCCGATGCGTCACCCAAAGCAATAGGGACAAATGCGATCCGGCCAAAACCGAACGTCGAGATCAGCGATACCGAACTTCGAGCTCGCATCGGATTTGCGCATCATGCGAGCGCACATTTTACGATCGCATTCGATAAGGATCGTTTTACCGATAAAGAGATCCTCACGCTAACGTCGCTGCTCGAGACAAGCTATTCATCGATCTTCTATCTTACGCACGAGGCCTTCACCGACCGCCTGCAAGTGTTTGTGATCGATCGCCAGGCGACGGGACTGCTCGGCCGAGCGGTACATTCGCACTTTAACGTTCAGGACCGCGCCCTCTATCTTGCTCGTTCGAATGGTCATTCGATCAGATCGAACGTGTTGGCACTTCTTGTCCACGCAATGCGCATCAATCGCTATGCGAAACACTACGCCTCAACGCAGGGCTGGGCGATGATGGAAGACGCATTCTCAGTTATGCTGCAGCAGCGAATTGCGTCCGATGAGGATAACTTTCCCTTCTTTGCCGTTGAACCTGATGTGATCGCGCAGCATGTGATTGCCACGCGCACATCCCTCAAGCCGCTCTCGGATGTCGGACGGGAAACGACGGGCGGTCCCTCGATCGAACATATAATTCTGGGTGGTGCGTTTTTTACGTTCCTTGCAGATACCTATAGCGACGATCGGGTCGTCGAATTCTCGAAATGCACCGATGACATCACCGACGAGACCTATCAGATTTTTTTCGGTGCAACGTTACAAGAACTCGAAACTCGCTGGCGCGATCACATTCCAGCTTCGCTCATGACGCTCACATCCGAAGAACGAGCCTGCGCGATTCAGCATTGGGAGAAATGCTTCGATCTCGCAAATTAGGTTACTCAAAAAAGCTCTTCTTCCTCGTCTCCCGTAAGATTCTGCTCGACGTAGGCCTTGACCTCCTGCACCAAAACTTTCGGCACAAGAAAATATCCATCAGCCGATTTTGGAGCATTGCTCAGTGCAGCCTCGCGTGATAACGAGGGCGTCACGACATCCTTGCGGACGACATTCACCTCAACTGTTTCATTCAGATTTTCGAGCGGCGCAACATCCCTTACATCAAGCTCCGCGAGCTGATCGATATAGGCGAGTACCCCGTTGAGTTCTGTTGTTAGCTGCTCGAGTTCAGGTTCGGTAAACGAAAGCCTGGCAAGCTTCGCAACTTTCGTAACATCTTCAGGTGTGACCATTTTTCCTACTTGAGAATTTCGACGGGCCGCATAACCACGACGCCGATCTGATGAGTGTTGTTGGCAAGATATTCTGCGAGGGGCACATCGGTGATGATGACCTTATGCATTAAGCTACTCGCATGAAGGAAATGAATTCGCGCGTCCGCTTCACGAACTGCAATACCGGTATGGGTAAAGTCGAGCCCTGGCAGATTTGTGGCGATCCCGATGATGTCGCCAGTTTCGATCTTCAACTCGACCGCGGAAAGTTTTGACTTCGGAATATAATTGAAGCCTAGTTGAGCATTCAAATTATTCTCCATTTGCGCGATCGAGTCAAATTCGGAATCGTTGCGCGCGATCTGTTTATAAAGCGCTCGGTGCTTCGTCATGAAATTGATCGTCGCGGTGTCGCGAGTGAAAAGATCGCCGCCCACCTCTGCAGTGACGTTTCGTAACAATCCTTTCGCTTCGGCATTCGCAAAGTAATCGGTCGTGTAGTGAAGTCGCGAATGATAGCCTTCACGCTTGCCATTGCGATAACGCAACAGCGCGAGTTCATCCGCATAATTCTGGACGGTTGGCTTGGCATATTTTTTCGCAAGGCGGGCGAGCGCGAGCGAGTTTTCATAGAACGTTACACAATCGAGACCACGCAAATTGATCACCAGATCCTCATGCGCGGAATCGACTTCGAGGGTCGCACCAACATAGGGCTCGCCGAGAAAAAGCTTCCCGATCTTTGCAACCCGTAAGCCGATCGGTAGCGATGCGATCCTTTCCTGTGCGATCTGCGAAAACCGAATGTGAAGGATAGAGTCATCGGCCGGCGTGACTAAGATCTCTGACGACACGGTTTCTGTTTTTGGTTGCATCGGATGCTTTTTCGAAAGCAATACGAGGGGCAGCGACGCCGAAATGGCGAGCACGCAGACCACGATCACGATCAACCTTCTTTTGCGACGTTTTTCCATATCTATCTCTTCCCCGTTTTGCTCTCTAATGTTTTGCTATTCGATATTTTGTACCTGTTCGCGAATTTTTTCAAGTTCCTGTTTGATCGAGACCACATGCTGCGCGACGTTCGCAAGGTTTGTTTTGGAGCCGATCGTATTTGCCTCGCGATTCATCTCCTGCAAAATAAAATTGAGTTTACGTCCGGCCGATTCATGTGCTTCAACAGCTTCGATAAAAAATTTCAGATGCGAGCGGAAGCGTACGATCTCCTCGGTAACATCGAGGCGCTCGGCGAGCATGGCGATCTCGAATTCGAGACGCTCATTGTTGACGACATTGACATCTTGCGTCAGTTCGACAATGCGTTCTTTGAGTCGGTTGAACTCGTCCTTCGACGTCGACTTTGCGTTTTCTTCGACGGCCGTGAGTGCCTGCTCCATCGTCTGGACGCGCATACGAAGATCCTTCTCGAGTTCGCCGCCCTCCTGCTTTCTCATCACATTGAGCGCTGTGAGCGCAAGTTTGATCGCCTCCTGCGTGATCCCCCACTCCTGCTTCGCCATTCCGCCGGTCGCCTCGTCGGTTGTGAAGATTTCGCCGAATGCGGTGAGGTCGCGCACTTGAATTTCGGCCGTCATACCTGTGACGGTCCGAAGTTTATCGAGCAAACCGAAGTAGGCTTTCGCTGCCGGTTCGTTGACCATGAGCGGGATCGTGTCCGAGCCCTGACGCATGATATTCACACTTACATTCACCTTGCCGCGCTCGAGATATTTGCGAACCAGTTCGCGAACCTCGAGTTCGCGCTCGCTCATTGTGCGTGGAAGACGCACGGAAATCTCGATAAAACGGGAGTTGATGCTTCGCGCTTCTGCGACGACAGTGATCGCACCGCCCGTCGCTTCCGAGCGATCCGAAAGCTCACCACGGCCGAAGCCGGTCATTGAAATTAACATAGAAAACTTGATCGACTGATGTAGTGTGAAAGAATAATACGCGAATGCTGCGGTTTAGGTAACACGATATCGTAGAAAGCAGTCGCCCCTTCGGCCAATCTTTTCTGACTCGATGAGTTTAATTGTGGCAGGATTGCGAGTTCCCTCAGGCGCACTTACTTCGATAGAACTGCGCCATTCGGATCCAAGGATCGTTGCTGACTGAAAGATCACGAGTTCATCGACCGCACCAATTTGAAGTAAGTGACCGGAAAGCGTCGGCCCCGCTTCACCAAGAATGCTCTGAATATTGCGCTGGCCGAGTTCTCTAAGGAACAATTGGAAATCGACATGGCCGTTGAGAGAATTTGTGGCTACAAGCTCAATACCGCGATCGCGCAAAACTTCAACATGCGACGCTCGCGCGCCGATTGCACCCTCGAGCGTCGAAACGATCGTTCGAGCGCTCCCATCGAAAACTTTAGCAGAAAGCGGAATCCTTAAATTGCTGTCGAGAATGATGCGTATAGGATTTCTTGCTTCGATCAGCCGCACGGTGAGCGAGGGATTGTCAATGAGCACCGTATTGCTTCCAACCAGCACAGCATCGAAGCTTGCTCGCATCTGATGTACTCGTCTTTGCGAATCCTCGGTTGTGATCCATTCTCGCTTTCCATCTTTCCTTGCGCTTTTGCCGTCGAGCGATTGTGCGATCTTTAACGTGACGAACGGGAGTCCGGTCGAGATATGCTTAAAAAAGAATCGAGCGAGGTCGCGGGCTTCGGATTCCATTACGCCGATCTCTACCGAGATGCCGACTGCTCGCAACGCTTCGGCACCGCCGCCTGCGACATTTGGATTCGGATCTTTTACCGCAATCACGCAACGTGAAATTCCCGCAGCGACTAACCGCGCAGTGCAGGGCGATGTTCGGCCATGATGATTACAGGGCTCAAGCGTCACATAGGCCGTTGCTCCGCGTGCATCCTGACCGAGCGTTGCAGCATGTTCGAGCGCGTTTGCCTCTGCGTGCAGTCCTCCATAGATTTCATGCGCGCCTTCACCTATCGCTACGCCATCTTTGACCAGCACACAACCGACCAACGGATTCGGACTCACATGGCCCATTCCCCGTTCGGCGACAGTCAACGCACGACGCATCCATTTGTCGTTCTCACTCATCTCTCGACATTGTTCATTCTTCAAAAATACCGCTCATTGATCGATGCAGCGTTCATTCAGCTCGGTTTGCCACGAAAATGTTCGAGCGGATGTTAGCGACGCATTGCCACCACATTGAACCAATCATAGATGATCGCACGGTACACGCGCCCCGAAATGGGGGCGATTTGGAACGACGAAAACCGCTACAGGATCTGGCTTGAGATCGAAACGCTCGCCACCGAAAAACAAGAGCAACTCGGCATTGTACCCAAGGGAGTTACGGCTCACATTCGCAAAACGGCACGCTTCGATGTCGCAAAGATCGAGGAGATCGAGGCTGAGACAAAACACGATGTCATCGCCTTCCTGACGAATCTTGCCGAGTCCGTTGGTGCCGATTCTAGGTTCATTCATCTCGGAATGACTTCGAGCGATGTCGTCGATACAGCCTTTAGCGTACAGTGTATGCAAGCCGGCAAGCTACTCGTTGCAGATATAAAAAGGCTGATCGAAGCGCTGAAAAAGCGTGCGAATGAATTCAAGCACACCCCGATGATCGGCCGAACGCATGGGATCCACGCGGAGCCAACTACCTTCGGACTCAAGCTTGCCGTCTTCTTTGCAGAAATGATCAGAGCCCTCGATCGCATGGAGCGAGCTGTTGCAACCATATCGGTTGGGATGATCTCGGGCGCCGTCGGGACCTTCGAGCATCTCGATCCGAGTGTTGAGGAATACGTTTGCGAAAAGCTTGGACTGAAGGCAGCACCCATCTCGACGCAGGTCATTCAGCGCGATCGTCATGCCGAATATTTTACAGCGATCGCGCTCGTCGCGGGATCGCTCGAAAAACTTGCAGTCGAACTTCGACATTTGCAGCGCACCGAAGTTCGCGAGATCGAAGAATATTTCGCAAAGGGACAAAAAGGCTCGAGCGCGATGCCGCATAAGCGCAACCCGATCACGCTCGAACGAGTGACGGGTCTTGCACGTCTCCTGCGCGGCTATGCGACAACGGCAATGGAAAATGTCGCGCTATGGCACGAGCGCGATATTTCGCATTCCTCGACCGAGCGCGTGATCGGGCCCGATGCGACGATCATTCTCGATTACATGCTGCATCTCATGACGAAGACGGTCGATACGATGTTCGTCTATCCCGAAGCGATGGCGCGCAATCTTCAGATGACGCGTGGACTTGTTTTTTCGCAGCCGCTCTTGCTCGCGCTTGCGAAGTCGGGGCTCTCGCGGGAGGCTTCGTACAAGATCGTGCAGACAAACGCGATGAAAGTCTGGGAGCTCGCCGCTTCCGGCAGCAATCCCGAGATCACATTCCGTGGCCTCATCGAATCAGATCCCGAGATCGCCAGACGCCTCGACAAAAAAGCGCTCGACGAAGCATTCGATCCCAAAGCAGCAAGCAAGCACGTAGATTATCTTTTTAAAAGAGCCGGGCTGTAAACGGTTATCCAACCGGGCACAACAATCGGGTATGTCATCCTGAACGAGCGTTAGCGAAGTGAAGGATCTCATGGAATGCCCGTCCACGATAACAACCTAACGCCGACCGCGGATCGGGATGACATGACTTGAAGTGTTGTCCGGGCGTGAAAGGTTGGGCATGTCATCCTGAGCGAGCGTTAGCGAAGTGAAGGATCTCATGGAATCTGTACCGCCAGCGGGCGCCTCTTTTGCCCAGATTCTGCCCCGCTCGTGAAGATTGCTTCGTCGGTTGATTCGCGTTGCGACTCAATCCGCCTCGCAATGAAAC
>JBBSDW010000115.1:0-10489 GCA_038240295.1 Kapaibacterium sp. (SeqCode) | reverse complement strand
GCACCGCAGCGCGGTCGCGCCTTTCGGGAGCGGCGGCCCTTCGATCCAAAAGGCCCGGCCGCGCTGCGGCGTTCGAACGTTTGAGGTACCTCAACCCCACGCTTCCGCGTGGGGATAATGATGGGCCGCTCCTCCGGAGCTACGAATCATCATATCGCGATTTCCCCGTAGCTCCAGCGGAGCGGCCCATCATTAGCCCCAAGCGGAAGCTTGGGGTGTTGCGTGATCACGGAAGATCCCCGCACCGCATCGCGGTCGCGCCTTTGGTGACCGCATCATT
The DNA here is from genome assembly GCA_038240295.1 of Kapaibacterium sp. (SeqCode). GTDB lineage: Bacteria > Bacteroidota > Ignavibacteria > Palsa-1295 > Palsa-1295 > JABDDM01. The sequence goes on along the minus strand of JBBSDW010000115.1, from coordinate 10,209 downwards.
CCAAAAGGCCCGGCCGCGCTGCGGCGTTCGAACCGTTGGGTATTCGAGTTCGTGATGCTGGTCGGTTGCTGTGGTAGGATCCCGAGCACGCAGTCTGCCCATCTAAGCGGCTCGGATAATTCAGACTGACCCAGTACCTCAAAAAAAAGCCCGGGAGCTCTACTTCCCGGGCGAACAACTCCTGACTCCCACATGACGGACCAGGAATTCGGATTAAACGTTCGGCTGGTATAACAATCGCGTGAGCATAAAGAACTCCGATAAAATATGAAAAAAGCGATCCTAGTACTCCATTAAATCCTTCATTCGGGAAACGGCAGTATTTTCGTGAAGAATCATCCCAATCCGGACGACCAATGTCACAGATATTTATCTCTCACACGCCAAAAGATGCTCCTCGGGCTGCGAAGCTTGCAGACGAGTTGCGCCTGCAGAATATCACCGTAACAACGCGCGAGGAAAGCCTCGTTGGCGGCGCACGCAACGAGGAGTCGGTCATTTCGAGCATTGATGAGTGTGCGATCTTCATGTTCTTGTTATCACAGGATAGCATTGCTTCCGAGGCGAGCAGAGCCGAGATTTGGATCGCGCGTGACCGTCATAAACGCATCGTGGTCGTGGAGATCGAGCCGACAACCGTACCTTCGCCTTTCAACGAACTACTTGGTGAGCAGAGGCCCGTGCCCATCGAGAATCTCGAAGCAGTCCTCGAGGCGATCGCCGGAAATGCAGCTCACGTCAGCGCGAGCGATAATCGCAAATCGCTTATCGTACTTCCTTTCGAGAACCGATCGGACGAAGAAGAAGATAATCGCTGGTTCGCAGATGGACTTGCAGGCGAGATGATCGATGCGCTCGGTCATATCAAATCGCTCCGCATTCTCGATCGAAATTCATCCAAAGGCCTGAGGGGTACTGCGCTAAGCGTTCAAGAGATCGCGAGGGAATTCGCAACGCGATATTTTCTGGAAGGGACGATTCAAAAATCGGGTGAGTCGATCCACATCGCAGTGGCGCTGCTCGATACGGAGAGCGATAGCTACCTTTGGAAGGAATCCTATGATGCGGAGTTCAAGGATATCTTCGACATTCAAGAGGAGGTCGCGGCGCATGTTGTCGAAGGGCTCAAACTCCATCTTTCGACCGCGGAGAAATCGCTCGTTGAAACGCGCGGCACAGAAAATACGGATGCCTACGCATTCGCGATCCGCGCAGACGAATATACAGATCTTCAGACAAAAGGGGGACTGATGCTTGCAGTCCAACTTTATGCAGAGGCGATCAAACTCGATCCAAGATATGCACGAGCCTACGGCAGAAAGGCGAACGCGCTGGCCGGATTATACTTTCGTTACGATCATGATCCCCGTTTGCTCGATCAGGGGCTCGACCTGGTTGACGAAGTGCTTCGATTGAAACTTGACCCGACGGCTGCCTACCTGCCGCTGACCGTTATCTACAGGCTTCAAGGCAAATTGAACGAAGCTGAACACACGGCGCTGAAGTGGATATCACAGGCCCCGAACGATTGGGGCGGTTATTTCGCACTCGGTTATTTTTATTACGAGACCGAGCAATACGAAAGGGCGATCGAACCCTATGAAAGTGCCGCGAGACTGAAGCCGGATAGTTTATCGACGATCTGGAATCTCGTACTCGTATGCGATCAGGCTAAGTCAGTCGATAAACAGAAACATTGGGCGGAGGTGGCGCTTCAACTCTACGAGCGACATCTCAAGCTTTTCCCGACGGACGAAGGCAAGCGTGTTGGCAGGGCGCTACTTCTGCAACATGCAGGAAGGGAAGCCGAGGTGCGCGATGCGATCAAAGGACTCGGCGATCTTAAAGATGGGACATCGCTATACAATGTAACCGTGCTGCAATGCATCCTCAAAGATTACCTGGGATCCCTTGTGACGATGCGAAGGGCGATCGAAGCCGGCTTCAGAAATGTCGAGTATCTTAAACATTACTTAATGGAAAACGACGCCTCATTCGCCGATCTCAAAACTTCAAAAGCGTATACCGACGTTACCGACCTCACCGGACAGATCGAAGCCCAGCAAACGGCGTCAGCTGCGAAGCCAGCCTGAAGGACGAAATTGTCAGTTCAATAGGAAGAATCCCGCATTGAGGGCGGTTGCGAAGGTGACCCATGCGAGGTAGGGAATTTGTAAATAGCCGGCCGTTGGCTGAAGCCTGCGAAAGTAAACGATCATCGCAACGATCAGTATCCAGAGTATAGATATATCGACGAGTGCGAGGCCGAGCAGATGAAAGGAGAAAAAAATGATGCTCCACCAAAAGTTGAGGGCAAGCTGCAAGGCGTAGATCCAAAGCGCACGTTGACGCTGCTTGCTCACAGCGGTTCGCCAGATTTGTAAACAGGAAATTCCCATAATGATATAAAGCACCGTCCAGACAGGCCCAAAGATCCAATTCGGCGGATTGAACGAGGGCTTGTGTAGTCCCACGAACCAGCTGCCGATCTCGTGCGCGGTGATGAATCCCGAGATTCCGCCCACAGCAAGCGGGATCGCGATGAAGATGACGAGTTGTGATCGAGGTGAAGCTGTCATATAAATGGCGTCTTAGATCGTTTTGCAATACGTGCAGAGCGTACATTTGGTTTGGGATAATTTTCGCTTGAGGACTGTCGAGCCTTAGGGAACGCCCCCAAATAAGTCACCGTTTGGGGTGGGCAACTTTCGAGGCAGTCGATGCCTCCGAAGTAGGTTTGGAGAGGTGGCCGAGTGGCTGAAGGCAACGGTTTGCTAAACCGTCATAGTGCGCAAGCGCTATCGGGAGTTCGAATCTCCCTCTCTCCGCAGTTGTTGATCGGGCTCTGCCCCTTCCTTTGATCACTTTTGCTCCAGATTCCTCGCTATCCATATTGGGTTGGGAACCGCGCGAAAATTGAGTTAGCCTGTGGACGTGGGTATGATCCCACGCTGACTTACGACAAAGTCATCGTGTGAATCCCTAAAAACTTCCGCTCAAAAATTTCGCGGGAGAAATCTCACCCGATTTTGCGTTAGGCAGTCCGGCTTTTGATTCGGGTGTCTTCTTCTTTTCTTTGCGCCAGATTGATGGGGATTGGTGAGATCATTTTTTGGATCTTGAGTACAGGGGCTGTGGCCTTTGGGCTCCTATGCGTTACTCGAAAAAGCGCAATCATGAGCGCCATGATGCTCGTCCTGACGCTCATCTGCCTCTCGGGTCTTTACCTCACGCTTCACGCGCAATTCCTCGCAATCGTTCAGATCGCCGTTTACGCCGGTGCCATCATGATGCTCGTCCTCTTCGTGATCATGCTCCTCAATCTTTCGCCTGAAGATTTCAAGATTGGCGGCAACTGGAAAACAGTGGCTGGATTGCTTGCAGCCTTTGGGATTCTCGCGCAACTGCTTGCCGCGATTTTTATGTCGCATGACAAATTGCCGCAAACGATCAACCAGAATGCTTCGCTGCTTGGCACAACGGAATCGATCGGTCAGACGCTCTATACGAGTTATTCCTTCCCATTCGAAATGGCTTCGATTATCCTGATCTCAGCTGCTGTCGGTGCGATCATCCTTGCCAAGAAACGGATCGTATGACATCACTGACCGACTATCTCGCAGTCAGCGCTGTCCTATTTATGATCGGCGCAGCGGGCGTGCTTTTTCGCCGAAACGCGATCATCATCTTTATGTGCATCGAGCTCATGCTCAATTCGGTCAATCTGACACTCATCGCATTCTCGCAATTTTTGGGCGATCAGACGGGCCAGATTCTCGTCTTCTTCGTCATGACCGTCGCCGCAGCAGAAGCCGCCGTCGGACTTGCGATCGTGATCTCGCTCTTCCGCAATAAAGAAACGGTCGAGATCGACCAGATCAATCTCTTAAAACTTTAAGCAAACCAGGGAACAGCCACTACGTGACTCAACTGATACCCGTCATCGTCTTTGCTCCGCTTGTGGGCTTCCTTATTAACGTGTTCTTCGGATCGCGTATCGGAAAGCTTTCGGGTTGGATCGCGACGTTTGCGGTGTTCGTGAGTTTTGTCGTCTCGGCTGGATTGTTCGTTGAGATGATGGGCAAGCCCGCCGACGATCGCGGTATCCATTATGTGCTTGCGAATTGGCTGGACGTCGGCAGGATCCATGTTGGCATCAGCTTTTTGATCGATCAGCTTTCGATCATCTTCATGCTCGTGATCACGGGCGTCGGCACGCTGATCCATCTCTATTCGATCGGCTACATGAAGAATGATCGCAGCTTTGCGCGATTCTTCACCTATCTGAACCTCTTCATCGTCATGATGCTCCAGCTTGTCATGGCCGATAATTTTCTCTGGACATTCGTCGGATGGGAGGGCGTCGGACTTTGCAGTTATCTGCTGATCGGTTTCTGGTACGAAGAAAAGAAAAATACCGACGCGGCAAAGAAGGCATTTATCGTAAATCGTATCGGTGACTTTGGATTCATCGTCGCGATGGGAGCGATGCTCGCTGCCTATGGAAGCCTCAATTATCTCGATCTACTCGGATCGGGCAGCAACGTCATCGACGGCACGAAACATCTCGGAGTTGTCGCGGGAATGCACTCGAGTGACTGGACGATGGGCTTCATCACACTCATGCTTTTTCTCGGGTGCACAGGCAAGAGCGCGCAGATCCCGCTTTATGTTTGGCTGCCGGACGCGATGGCTGGTCCGACACCTGTTTCGGCGCTGATCCACGCTGCAACCATGGTCACGAGCGGCATCTTTCTCGTTGCTCGCTCGAATATGTTCTTCGCACTCTCGCCGGTAACGATGGGAGTCGTTGCGGCTGTTGGTGCAACAACCGCGGTATTCGCTGCGGTCATCGGCATCTTCCAGAATGATATAAAGAAGGTGCTTGCGTATTCCACAGTATCGCAGTTGGGTTACATGTTCCTCGCGCTCGGGGTTGGTGCATTCACGGCCGGCGTCTTTCATGTGATGACGCACGCGTTCTTTAAGGCGTGTCTGTTCCTCGGTGCGGGTGCGCTGATCGAAGCGATGCATCACGAGCAGGACATGCAGAAGATGGGCGGACTCAAGAAATATCTGCCGATCACCTTCTGGACCTTCATGATCGCGACGCTTGCGATCTCCGGAATTCCGCCATTCTCCGGCTTCTTTTCCAAAGATGAAATTCTCTGGAATGCCTTTAGTCATGGCAGTGCGCTGCTCTGGGCAATGGGCGCAATCGCCGCGCTCATGACGGCATTCTACATGTTCCGCGTAGTATTCCTTACGTTCTACGGCAAAGAGCGCTTCGATGCGCATCATCACACGCCGCACGAAGTTAGCTGGCACATGACCGTGCCGCTCATCATACTCGCGGCGCTCTCGATCCTTGCCGGATTTCTCAACATCCCGGGCGTGCTCGGCGGGGGAGCAGGTCTTGAACACTGGCTCGCTCCGGTGCTCGAACAAGGCGAGCAAACTGCGCAGGTCTCGTTCACGGAAGCCGGCGCTGGACTTGAGATCGCGCTCATGGTTACATCGGTCGTGATCGCGATCTGCGGCATCCTGCTTGCGATGCGCTATTATAAGAAGCGGACGACGCTCGCGCGCGAAGAAGCGACGCTCGGCACCCCGTACCGAATTGCGCTCAACAAATTTTATGTCGATGAGGCCTACGACAAGCTCATCGTGCAGCCAACGTATGCAGTCAGCGATCGCTTTCTTTATCGAATCGTCGATGTGAAGATCATCGATGGCTTTGTCAACGGACTTGCCTCAGTCACCGGCGGAGCGAGCAGCATCGTTCGAAGGATCCAGACCGGGATGGTGCAGAATTACGCAGTGATGATCGTCGTCGGCTTGCTTGCAGTGATTAGTTATTTGATGATCTTCTGAGATAGGATTAAATGGGTATTCTTTCTCTCCTTATCTTTTTCCCGCTCATCGGCGCGCTTGCAGCGCTCGCGATGCGGACGGCTGTTGCCGCGAAGATCGTTGCGCTCACGACTGCACTCGTTACGTTTGCCATTTCGCTCATTGTCTATACGCAGTTCAATTCGAGCCTTACGGGCTTTGATCTGAAAGAGCAGTTTCAGTGGGTCGTATTGCCCGGCTTGCATCTTTCCTATTTCGTCGGCGTCGATGGGATGTCGATGATGCTCGTGCTCTTGACCACCTTCCTCATGGTCATCACGCTCATCGGCACGTGGAATTCGGTGACGAAGAGCGTGCCGGCGTTCATGGCGCTCCTGATGTTGCTTGAATCAGGAATGATTGGCGTGTTTCTTTCGCTCGATCTTTTTCTCTTCTATGTATTCTGGGAGGTCGTGCTCATCCCGATGTATTTCATCATCGGACTCTGGGGCGGCAAGCGACGGATCTATTCGGCAGTGAAGTTCTTCATCTTTACGATGTCGGGTTCGCTCCTGATGCTCGTTGCTATCATCTGGCTTGGAGTTGAAGCTGGTAGACAGTTGGGTGAATTCACGACCGACATCACAAAGCTTTATTCGGTTAGTCACGCGCTGCCGATCGACACGCAGCACTATCTCTTTTTGGCGTTCGCACTTTCTTTCGCAATCAAGGTGCCACTCTTTCCATTGCACACCTGGCTGCCCGACGCGCACGTTGAAGCACCGACTGCCGGTTCCGTGATTCTCGCGGGCGTGCTGCTCAAGATGGGTACCTATGGGCTCATTCGCTTTAACCTCGGATTCTTTCCGCAAGCGAGCTTCGATTATGCGTGGATCATGACTACGCTCGCAGTGATCGGCATCATCTATGGAGCGCTCGTCGCGATGGTGCAAACCGATATCAAAAAGCTCATCGCCTATTCGAGCGTCACGCACATGGGATTCATCGTGCTCGGAATCTTCTCGATGACGCGTGAAGGCCTGCAGGGCGCGGTCATCCAGATGGTCAATCACGGTGTCTCGACAGGGATGCTCTTTCTGATGTTCGGAATGATGTACGATCGCCGGCACACACGAGAGATTTCCGAATACGGCGGCCTTGCTCGCACCGTGCCACTCTTCGTCGTCTTTTTTGGCATCGCAGTTTTTGCAAGCGCAGGCTTGCCGGGGCTAAATGGATTTGTGGGTGAGTATCTAACGATGATGGGCGCCTATCAATCAATTGTGCTCGGCAGCTGGTCCTACGCGATCTTCAGTGCGACCGGAGACATTCTCGCGGCCGTCTATCTATTATGGATGTACCAGCGTTTTGTTTTCGGAACGGCAAAGGGAGAGAGCCCGCCAAGCCATGATTCCCATTCCGTCGTATCGAGTCCGATCAGTCGTAGCCACGGTCATGGAATTTCCGATCTCTCCTGGCGAGAGCTGGTTGCCGTTATTCCAATGGTGATCTTGATGCTTTGGATCGGACTTCGGCCCATGAATTTTCTCGCGGTCAGCCAGTCGTCGATCTATAAGCTTTCCGATGACTTATTGCAGCAGAAGTCGGGGGTGGTGATGCCTGCGAATGCGTTACCGCAACCAGCCGCGACGCAACCACGGCCGGGAGTTGTTCGATGATAATTCGACAATAATCTGATCTTGAAATAATTCACGTGTCAACGATCACACAAGTTTCCTGCGCCGATCTTATCGCTGTTCTGCCGCTACTCGTGCTGGCAGCAACGGGTATGATCGTGCTTATGTGGGATGCATTCGAAAAGCGTCCGTCAAGAATTCCGCTTACGATCGCCGTCCTGGGCTCACTCGGTGCGATCGCAGCCGCCGTCTGCAACATCGATCATTCGGGTCGAGCATTTCGTGGAATGCTGCTCGACGGGACCTATGGTAATTTTTATGCGATTATTTTTTCGGTGGCCGCGATCCTCGCCGTGTTGCTTGCCGAGCGCTATTTGAAAGACGAAGAAGTTGTGATCGGTGAGTTCGCCGCGCTCGTACTTTTTTCCGCGTGCGGAATGGTAATGCTCGCTTCGGCGGTCGATCTTGTTGTGACGTTCCTTGGGCTTGAGACGATGTCGATCGCGTTTTATGTGATGGCAGGTCTCTTCCGCAAACGCCTTCGCTCGAATGAAGCGGCGCTGAAGTATTTTCTTCTCGGTTCGTTCTCGGCCGGATTTTTCCTTTATGGCATTGCGCTCCTTTATGGAAGTTTCGGATCGACGAACCTCGATGTGATGCACAAGCTTCTTTCGAATCCTGTCGATGCGGCACGAGTGTTATCAACTCCGATCTTCTGGATGGGCACCGCGATGCTGCTTGTTGGATTTGCGTTTAAGATCGCAGCATTCCCATTCCATCAGTGGGTGCCCGATGTATATGATGGCGCACCGACCGTGGTTAGTGGGTTCATGTCGACTGCTGGCAAGGCGGGTGCGTTTAGCGCTCTTATTCTTGTATTCGATGTCGCGTTCGCGCCGATCGCAGCGAACAGCGCTGCCGCCAACAAACTGCAGATTATTCTTTGCGCACTTGCCGTCGGATCGATGATCTACGGTAACGTAACCGCGCTGTCGCAATCGAATGTTAAGCGAATGCTCGCGTATAGCAGCATCGCCCATGCTGGTTATTTACTTCTTGGCGTCGCAACGCTGAACGCCGAAGGTTCGCGCGCAGTGGCGGTTTATCTGACGGTTTACACGCTGATGCAGATCGGTGCGTTCGGTGTCGTCGCGCATATCGAGAAGGAAGCGGGTGGCGGACTCGAGTTGAAAGATTACGCCGGACTCGCCCGCCGCAAGCCGATGCTCGCATTCATCATGATGATCATGATGCTCTCGCTCGCAGGCATTCCACCGTTCGGCGGATTTTTCGGAAAGTATTATCTCTTTGCAGCCACCATCCGCGCCGGACTCACACCGTTCGCAGTCGTTGGTGTGCTCGCAAGTTTGGTCTCGGTCTACTTCTATTTGCGCCTCATCGTGCTGATGTATTTCCGCGAACAGGGCGATACTGCCTATGGTACCGAGGTCGGGCATGTATCGGTCACGCCTGTTGTAAGCGGCTCGACTGTGGCAATCGCAGGGACCGGAGGCGCGTGGACCGCGCTCGTACTTGCGGCGGTTGGATTACTTGTCCTCGGAGTTTTTCCCGCAATCATGACCGGCGTCGTACAGAATTTCTTCGTGCAGCCTTAAGCGACTCCCTTCAGCTGGCACCTTGCATAGCTCCAAAGAAGCGTTCGCCATTTCGTAGCTCCAGCGGAGCGGCCCAGCATTAGCCCCACGCGGGAGCCTGGGGACGAGCGAGGTGTTTGGGTCGAACGCCGCAGCGCGGCCGGGCCTTTTGGAATGATGCGGTCAGCAAAGGCGCGACCGCGATGCGGTGCGGGGATCTTCACGTGCTGACGCAAAACCCCAAGCTTCCGCTTGGGGCTATTGATGGGCCGCTCCGCTGGAGCTACGGGGATATTGCCACCCGAAATGTCCGGAATCTCGAATGTATTTCAAATGGCGCTGCGATGATTCGTAGCTCCGTAGGAGCGGCCTATCGCTAGCCCCACGCGGGAGCGTGGGGTTGACGCATTGCGACGGTTCGAACGCCGCAGCGCGGCCGGGCCTTTTTCGCGAATACTCTCGAATATTTATTAATTTTGCAGATGGCAAACAACTTCACTGCTATCTATCTGCATCTCATCTTCGCTGCAAAATTTCGCGAGGCGCGAATCACCGAAGAGATTGAGAAACACCTCTACCCCTTCGTTACCGGAATCATCAATACGCGCAAAAATGTAACGGTGGAAATCGGCGGCGCAGTCGATCATTTGCACATCCTTGTTCGGCTTCATCCGACTCAATCCATCTCCGACCTCGTCCGTGATATCAAAGCAAACTCCTCAAAATTGTTGAATGAAGCGGGCGTCGTCAGGCGGCGATTTGAATGGCAGCACGGCTTCGGTGCCGTCTCCTGCTCGCCGAGTCATGTGGATGATGTTCGGGCATACATCGCGAATCAAAAGGAACACCACCGAAAATTATCGTTCGGTGAGGAATTCCGATCGTTTTGCGAGCGCAATAAGATCGAATACATCGAGGAATATGGGTTCGAAGAATTGAATTGAAAAAGGCGCGACCGCGATGCGGTGCGGGGATCATCACGTGCTGACGCAAAACCCCAAGCTTCCGCTTGGGGCTATTGATGGGCCGCTCCTCTGGAGCTACGAGGATCTTCCCGCGATCGCGTAACACCCCAAGCTTCCGCTTGGGGCTAATGCCGGGCCGCTCCGCTGGAGTTACGGGGAAATCGGGTTGCAATGATTCGT
>JBBSDW010000114.1:0-10497 GCA_038240295.1 Kapaibacterium sp. (SeqCode) | reverse complement strand
GGTGTCCGGTGTCCGGTGTCCGGTGTCCGGTGTCCGGTGTCGTTAATACCATGATTGCGATTCGTGCGTTTCGTTCGCCGTCATTGCGAGCGAAGTTTATCCTTGCACAGCTAAAGATAAACGGAGCGAAGCAATCTTTTGGTGCTGGGCTAAAAAACTTCAGATGAGAAATCGTGCCTCGCTCGAACGTTCGCGGTATTGTGCTTTGCGTCTTCAACAAGAATCGTTACTTATTCGACGTCAAATAACATAACGCTTGCGTCACCCAGCCATCGCCTTTTTCGACTAACGGACGTAAGTGATCGATCAGTCGCTGCGATTCATTGCTCTTCAGTGTTTCATCCACTGCTTCCTTGAGCGAAGGCGCATTCGGATTGGGACTCGAATGATAAAAGTGCTCCCATTCTCCCGCGAAAATACCTGATTTGCCAGACTGGATCTCAAGCTCCACCTTGGTATAACTAAAACCTGCCGACACCGAAAAACGTACAAGATCCCTTTCGTCGAAATTGCCCATCGGATTATCGGGCGTGTTATTCCACCGATATGCCGTCATCACTTTTTCCATCAGATCAATTATCGGCAGGACGTCATAACCGCTAAAAGTGTTGGGACGCTGAAGATTTTTCACGACTCTCCCGATAGGTTCAAAAAGGCTAATCCATCCATCTGGCTTCAGCACGCGATAAAATTCTTCGAAGGCCTTTTGTTTGTTCGGTTCATAGATCAACACCGACCGAGTCGTAACGATATCAACGGAATTATCGGCAATCGCATGCAGATCGGAAGCGGGGGCGAGGACAAATTGCGATCTCTTGAGCGCTCCGACGCTTCGCGAGTATTCACGACAAAAGTCGAGCGCGTCCAGCGAGATGTCGCTAAAGATCACTTTGCCCGTCGGTCCCACCTTGTCGAGGGCTGCGGAAGCGATCAGTCCATCTCCGGTGCCGACATCGAGGATAGTATCGCCTTCTTTTACTTTCGAATTCTCAAGAACTTTGTCACGAACCGCGTACATGCCCTCCATGTTCGGAGTGGTTCCACCAAAGCGCTTCTCACGAAGCCAGGTTAACCACTTGTCAGGCATGCTATTGTAGATTGGTTATTGTCATTCCCGCGAAGGCGGGAAGCTACGCTTGGGCCGTCGCAATCCTGGGGATGGATTCCCGCCTTCGCGGGAATAACAGGGAAATGGCGTGCAATGTTGAGGCTTCCTCGTTCGCCATTGTTACTTCTTATACTTCCACATTCGAGTCTTCCCCTCGGCCATCCATTCAATTGCCGTCGCGAGCCTTGAATTTCGCGTCGCTTCCGATTTTGCTTCGGTGATCCAGACGATGTAGTCGCGTTTGTTGCCTGGGCTGAATGCTTCGTAAGTCTTGAGCGCGGCTTTGTTCTTTTTGAGCGCCTTCATGAAGTAGTCGGGTGCGTCGGTGTTCATCTCCTTTTTGACGATCCTCTTCTCGACTTTTACTCCCGCTTCGTTGAGCTTCATCGCCTGCTTGAGGAATAGGACAAGGATTTTATCGGGTGGAAGGTCCGCCATTGACAGGATCTTCCCGAAATTCCCCGCGCTGCCATCGTCCTTGAGTAAACGCTTTGGATCGTCCATCAGCGGCGCCTTCCACAATCGTATCGCTGCATGTTCTTTGAATCCGGCAATCGCACAGAGGATCTCTCCCTTGTATTCGAAGTGGGGCGCACTCCATTTCATCACCTCGACCACATCCGGACATGTTTCGTGAATCAGCTCGCGCACATGATCCAGGATCGGCTTCGCGAACGGTTTTGCATTGGCGATGTACTGATCCACCCGATTCTCTCTTTTTCCCATGATGATCTCTGGTTGTTATCGCAAACAGCGATTAGGGGGAACGCACAAAACATGATAACCGTTAATTCCGCGCTCGAAAAGGTGGCGTTTGCCGCTAAGTTTCGGGCCTATAGCTCAGTTGGTTAGAGCGTCCGCCTGATAAGCGGGAGGTCAGTGGTTCAACTCCACTTAGGCCCACAAGGGGCAAGTATGAATTATGAGGTGTGAAGTATCAAGGCTTGCCTTCGCTTCGCCTGAAAATTCAAATTGCCCGGCAGGCATTGGCAACGAAGTTGGGGCTTGGGTCCAAGGATTCATACCTCATACTTCATAGTTGATACTTGCCCGATATCGGGCCCTTAGCTCAGTTGGTAGAGCGATTGATTTGCATTCAATAGGTCAGGAGTTCGACTCTCCTAGGGTCCACGAAAAATGCATTAAGAGCGCACAGATCGATAAGATTTGTGCGCTTTTTCGCGTTTGCCAGCTTCGTTTCGAGTTTCCTTGTCGATTTTCTGAGGGCCCGCTTTCTGCTTATCTTCGCATACTGCTATCGGCTCATTAATTATTTGCTCGCTATGAAGACCGCGCTCTTTGCTCTCGCTTTCCTCGTTAGTACGAACATCCATTTTGCTCACGCCCAAACCTTTTCCGGCAAGATCGGTGTCAATCTTGGCGCATTCGAATTTGTCGATGCGATGAAAAGCTCGGTTGGATGGTCTCCCATCACGGGTAGTACGATCGCGCTCGATTCAAACGGGTGGCCGATGGCCGATGTGCGCGCTGGCGTCTTCGATGTGCGGCCATTTGGTGCGTGGGCTCCGCCGACGGATGATCCACAGAAGGTGATGACTGATGTCAGCGGGACGTATAAGCTCTCGTTTATCGGTAAGGCGACGCTTTCGAGTTATGGCGATCCCTTCACAATACAGAATCAGCTGTACGATGCCGCCAATAACCGCACGACCGCCGATCTCCTTTTCGCAAAAGGCGGTGGGCTCCTTCTGATCAATTTTACAAATACAAACGGCGGCGTTCGAAATGTACGCCTGATACGACCTGGTTATTCGGACACAACCACCGAGATCTTTCGCCGAGAGCTGATCGACGATCTTTGTCCCTTCAGCACGATGCGCTTCATGGATTGGGAAGCGACGAATAACGATGCCCCGGTGGTTTCCGATAGCGATCAATACGAGCATTGGGCGAACCGAAAACAGACGAACGACGCAACGCAAAATTCGTGGGGAAAAAAGCGAGATGGCATTGCATGGGAATATGCGATTGCGCTCGCAAATCAAGCGAAAAAGGATATGTGGGTCACGATCCCGGTCGCTGCCGATGATGATTACGTGTTGCAGCTTGCGGAGCTAATGAAGGCTTCGCTTGCTCCGGGCTTGCGCATTTATTTGGAATACAGCAACGAAGTATGGAACAGCGGGTTTCCTCAATTCAGATGGAATCATGCGCGAGCGCTTGAGGAAGTGGCTACGGGTCATTCCGATCTTAATTACGACGGCCAGACGTTCGATCTCTATTTAGCCTCACGAAGAGTCGCAAGACGTATCAAGGAGATCGGCGATATTTTTCGAACCGTCTATGGCGATGCCGCCTTTGGTACGACCATCCGGCCTGTCTTTGCGAGTCAAGTCGCATGGGCAGAGCTTGCTCGACAGGGACTAAGCTATTTGCAGCATACCTTTGGGGATCCAAGCAAGTATCTCTACGCTCTGGCGGGTGCACCATATTTTGGCGAAGGCACTCCTGTTAAGAATGAATCGATACCCACGATCATTGATACGATGGTCGCGAGCAGTGACGCGAGCCGATCGCTGCGGACAACGTACGCTGGGCTCGCAGCGCAATATGGGGTGAAGCTCGTCGCCTATGAAGGTGGGCCGGATACGGGTGGTGGCGATACTACCGACATCGGTAATCGGATCCTCGCGAATCGCGACACGGCGATGGGTTCGGCAGTAACACATGATCTTAAGGATAACTGGTTTCCGATCGGCGGAGATCTTTTCATGTATTTCGGCCTCAACGGAAATTCGAGTCGATATGGATGTTGGGGTGCGCTCGAGGATATTACCAAGCCCACGACACCAAAATATCTCGCGCTAAAGTCGCTAAGCGGCGGCTGTTCGATCGCTGCCGTGAGTGGCGGAGCCCTGCCGAACGCGCGAGTTCTTGTGTTCCCGAATCCTGCTCGCTCGGTTCTGCATATTCGTTTACCTGATGGCGCGGAAGGTCTTGTGAAATTCTCGATCTTCGATATTCTCGGCAGAAAAGTTGCCGGCGGCGTTCATGTCGGTCGAATTTTTGATATCTCCATTCGTGATCTCCAAGCCGGGGTGTACACGGCCGAATTCATCAGCGGCAGCGCCCAGTTGCGCGAGCGCATCGTCATCGAGCACCCTTAAAGTCAATTCAACTTTTTATCTTTTTTGCGGAGGAGCGGGACGTGACTGATTCTCAACAAAACCGGAATCCCAAACTGCTCGGGCTAGCACTTTTTCTGATCACCCTCTTATCGTTCACGAGCACAGAAGCACAACAAACCAGTTGCTGCGTCCGTAATCCCAGCGATATGTCTCTTTACACCGATGCATCGTTCATTGCGGCGCACGCGGCACCTGTGCCGTTCAATTTTGTACCGAGTACGGGTACGATGATAACCTTCAAGACGAGCAGCGCCAACGCAAGCGTATACTACGTAAAGGCCCCACATCCTGCAAAAAAAGTGCTGCTCGTTTTTCATGAATGGTGGGGCCTCAATGACTATATCAAACAGGAGGCCGAGGCCCTGCAAAAGGAGTTGGAGAATGTCGATGTCATGGCGGTCGATCTGTTCGACGGTCAGGTTGCGACGACTTTGGCTGAAGCTTCAAAGATCTCTTCAAGTGCAAAGCCCGAACGAATGCTTGCGATCATCCAGGGCGCGATCGATCAGGTTGCCGCAGGCAAAACGATCGGTACACTCGGCTGGTGCTTTGGCGGCGGCTATTCGCTACAAGCTGCTTTTCTGGCTGGTGTAAGATGCGAAGCCTGCGTCATGTATTACGGCCTGCCGGACACGACAGCCGCGAATCTTGCCAAACTGAAAGCGTCCGTGCTCGGACTTTTTGCAAATAAAGATAAGTGGATCACGCCCGCGAAAGTGCAGGCGTTCGCGGGTGCAGCCGCCCGTATGGGGAAATCCGTTGAGGTCAAAGAATACGACGCCGACCATGCGTTTGCAAATCCGAGCAATCCTGTCTATAACGCAGCTGCCAAGGAGGATGCCGATCAGCAGGCGCTAAGATTCCTTAAAGCGCATCTATGAGCTCTGCGCTTCAGAACCTCGAGATTTTTTCTCATCAGCTCGAATTTATGATCCGCGATTAGGAATCGGGCAATTTCTTTTGTATCTTAGTGTCGCAAAGTGACTCACTCCTAATGAGAAGCTCTGTATGTCGATAATCCATTCAAATCATTCGTTTTACTTTGAGGATCACTCATGGAACGCAGCGCCAGAATCGTTCAGAAGGGCATCATGAAAGATGCGTATGTTTTTACTGTAGTCGATGCGAATTCACATTCGCATAATGTGCTGATTCCACATAAGGTATTGGCTGTCAATCCGCGCGGGTTCGAGCGTGGGACGGAAGATGAGCACCTCGAGACGCTTGCTATGGGCGCCGTCCTGATGTCACTTGATCCCGATTGCACATACCATCGCGTAGACCCAGAGACGGTCACGCGTGCCTATGCCGCAAGCCAGGAGAATTCCTTCGACCGCATGCGCTCGTTTGTGAAGGCTTGAATGCGGTTAGGGTAGTGTAGTTGCCTAAACGGATTAAAAAAAGAGCGGCAATCGCCGCTCTTTTCCTTTAAGTATCCTCAACTATAAGACCCTTCGACCCTGGATAACGCGGATAAGTACCAGGATGATCGCGATCACCAGAAGGATGTAGATGATTGAGCCGATGGCAGGAAATGCCAGCAAGCTGACCGCCCATATGATTACTAAAATTACAACGATAGTCCAAAGCATAGTAGTACCTCTTATTGCTCAGTTAAGATGAAAGTCCTCCTGAATTCAAGAGGAGGATTGTGATATGAACTTCTGAGTGACAAATTATAGGCCAGTGCTAACGGGGCCATTGCCTTCTTCAGCTTCGCGGCGAATTCCGGAGCCATGACCGGTTTCTGCCTTGTGTTCGGCTTCCAGTCCGCCGTCGGTGCCGCTGCCAAATCCGTGACCGAAGACTCTGCTGCGATCATCGGCGGTTACAGGCTCAGAATCGGTATGCGCTGCCTCGCGGCCAATGCTTTCTTCTGCCAAAAGATCGCGTTCCTCCATTTCGGGTCCATCCTCGCCGGGTATTTCAACCATGGTTACATCAGCGCCCCGCTGTGCTAATTTTCTCGCTTGATTTGGTTCGTCTTCCTGTGAATTGCCCCTTGTCGATGGATTTTCGCTCTTTTTCATTCTGTTTTTCGTGTTCAGAGACTGTCTTGCAGATAGTCGGGACAATTAGTGTGCCGTCTTGGGGGCGGGTTCTTAGTTCTTAGTGCTTAGTTCTTAGTTGGGGATGGGTGCATGGGTGTGGCAGCCTCCTGAAGCTCTTTTTGCCTTCAGGCATTAACTTAGGCTGGTTTAGGAGTTGCGGGGGTATCGCCTTTTGTTAGAGTTGGCTTAGAGGAGTTCGTGCGGCGTTTCGTCCATTCATATCCGGCGGTGCAGACCGAGATCCAGAAGGTCGCAATCAGCGCTCCTGCAAGTACATCGGTCGGCCAGTGCACGCCTAAATAAAGTCTGCTAAGCGCAACGGATCCGGCAATGCCAAGAAAAACGACCGCGAGGAGCCACCGCCAAAGCTGTCTATGGTTGAGCGAGACAAGATACCAGCCGAGAAATCCCCAAAACGTGAACGACATCAATGCGTGTCCGCTTGGAAAGCTGAAATTCGTCTCCGCGACCAGCGGCACAAAAACATGCGGACGGATCTGATGAAACGCTAATTTGAGTACGAATACAAAAAATGCGGAGCCTGCCAGCGTGACGCAATAGGTGTAAATAAGAATAGGTTTTTTTGAACGCCAAAGATAGAAGATAAAGACGGCCGAGCACACAACCACTCCTGCCACTGACCCTATGTTCGTAAAAAAAAAGGCTATCTGAGTGTGTACCGGTGACGTATGTGAGTGGATCGCGAGCAAAATTTGCGTGCTCAATTTCGTGAAGTCACTATCCATCACTTCTTCTGCAAGCCAGGCGAAAATAAAGATTGCTCCGCCGCCGACTACCAGCGCGATCGCATAGTAGCCGCTCATGACTTGAAGTATCTTATTCCGCTTTTTGGTAGGTGTTTTCTGGAGTTCGGGATCAGCCATCTGAATTTTTTGAATTGAGATAGCAATAGTCGTGCGAGCATCTCTGTTTTTGCCAATTCCGGCGCGGTTGTTGAACAGAAACCCTCGCACGCAATGAAAGAATCACAATCAGAAAGTACGAAAAACGCTCGCAAAATCAGCATCATCCTGAATGAATCGAGTGGTGGTGACAAAAAGAATGATCGGTCGCAGGAAGTGATCGAGGCATTTGCGAATCTCGGCATGACTGCCGAGATCGAAGAATTGAGCGAAACGAACACTTCGGATGCGATCATCAACAAGATTCAATCAAAGGGCTGCAATATGGTCGTTGCTGGCGGCGGTGATGGGACCATATCCTCCGTGGCGGGCGCGATCGTTCGCCTGAAAAGTAGTTTAACACTGGGATTGCTGCCAATGGGCACATTGAACCACTTCACCAAAGATCTTGGAATTCCGCAGCAAATTCCTGAGGCTGCAAAGATTATTGCGGAGGAGTACTCCGAAATGCTCGACATTGGGGAAGTCAATGGCGCCTACTTCATCAATAATTCGAGTATCGGCGCCTACCCGATGGTCGTCCTCGATCGCGAAGCCCAGGAGCGAAAGGGCGGCAGCAAATGGCCATCGCTTGTTCGGGCATCGTTCCATGCTCTCAGGGAATTCGATACATTCGAAGCCACCATCGAGCACGAACGGAAAAAAGAACGAAAAGAAACGCCGCTTATTTTCGTGGGCAATGATCGGTACGTGATGCAGGGAAGTGAGATGGGTACGCGAAAAAACCTGAAAGAAGGGACGCTGACAGTGTTGGTGACAAGAAAATCGACGAGGCTGCGACTTTTTTTAAATGCGATACTTGCCCGGATCGGACGAGTCCGCGATGCGGCCGATCTCGACATCGAGCACGTTCCAGAACTGACGATTCGATTAACAACGACGGAATGCGAAGTCTCGCTCGACGGCGAGGTCCAAAAGATCAAGTGTCCGCTACACTATCGCAGCGTTCCGGCCGCACTTCGCGTGATCGTACCACGAACGAAAATCGCTTGAGAACATTACTCCATCTTTCGGACGTCCATTTTGGCCGCGTTGATTACGATACGGTCAAGCCGCTGATTGCAGCAGCGCACGAGATCGCGCCAGACGTCGTCGTGCTTTCGGGCGATCTTACACAACGTGCAACCTCTGCCCAATATCTCGAAGCGCAGGAATTCCTAGCAGAGCTGCCGCTGCCGCAAATCGTTGTTCCGGGCAATCACGACATCCCGATGTACAATCCTATCAAACGGTTTTTACGGCCACTCCATAATTTCGAGAAATATATCACCAACGATCTCGCTCCGTTTTACGCCGATGAGGAGATCGCGATCATCGGAATAAATTCCGCACGTTCGCTCACATCAAAGTATGGGCGGATCAATATGAAGCAGGTCGAAGAGATCCGGAGCCGATTTGCGCTCGCAGGCGAACATGTGTTTCGTTGCGTTGTGACCCATCACCCCTTCGAGCTGCCAGAAGGGTACATCCATCAGAAGCAACTCATCGGACGCTCTGAGCTTGCGATGGGAGAGTTGGCAAAGGTCGGCATTGATATGTTTTTGTCGGGGCATCTCCATCTCGGTTTTTTCGGAAGCACTGCTGCTCGCTACAAGATCGACAACTATTCGGCGTTGATCGTCGAAGCGGGAACAGCGACCTCAACCAGAGGACGCGGCGAGCCAAACTCGTTTAATGTGATCGTCCTCGATCGACCGATCATCAGGGTAAAGCGCTACTCCTGGAACAGCAACGAGGGTAAATTCGAAATCAGCCTCGAACAGACCTTTGAGCATGCCGAAAGCGGATGGGCTCCCGAACTTAGTGGTTAAGCTGCTTCACATAGGCCTTGAGGATCTCGCGTGGAATAAACCCGCAATGTTTGAGCGCATTGATCATCGGCAAATTCATGTTGTCAGTATCGGCGACGATCATTTTGAATCCGGCGTTTGCGAGCATTTCCGTCCCGTGTTTCACTAACATTGTTCCGAAGCCTTTAGCGCGTTGATCACTCCGCGCACCGATATAATTGATCGCAGCGCGATTAGCGCCTACGCGTTGACCGATAACACATCCAACCAGTTCATTCTCGGGCGAATAGCCGAAAAACCAGTTCGACTTCTCAGAGTCGATCTCCTTGAGCATTTGGATCCGATTCAGCGCCGCTTTCGCTGCTCCTGAAAGGGTCACCGCTTTTTGATCGGCACGGTCCGGCGAATGTGCCATCACGTCTGTTACTATTTCGATAAGCTCGTCCTGATTCTGATCGGTGACTAATTCGAAACGGAGATGCTGGGGTTGAATAGTGAGTAGGTCTGCGTTATCAAATTCGAACCGTGTCTTCTCTTGCTCGAGGGTAAATCCCGATGCGCGGAGGACGAACTCCCGCTCATCAAATTGTGGAGTTCGCTGTGAGAAAATTCTTGCCTCGAGTGTCCGGACTGCTTGCTCAGCTAGCATTGCGGCGCTTTGCTCGAAAAGCGCCTTGCCGAATGCGACAAAGTCATCTGTCCACTCAAGATACCAGGGACCGAGTTTCAGATCGTTAGGCTCGCGTTCGAAAGTCCAGTATGCCACACGGGCAACCTGCCGATCACCCAGGCTTGCGATAAAACACCACTCAGGTTTGGACTCGCCGATCGCCCATTGGTTCAAGATATAACTCTTGAGCGAGTCGTTAGGCGTCCCGTCAGGGATGGATACAAAGAGGTCAATCTCTTCTCGATCGATCGAGCGGACAGTTATTTCCGGCATAGCCATAAGTACAAAAGAAAAATCCTGACCCCCGACACTTGTCACCCGACACCGAACCGGTCATTTTTTGCAACTCTTCAAACAAAGCATTCTGTTGGGTCAGGCTAACACGAAGAAGGGACGTTTCCCTCTCTCTCAATCACTTTCCGGGGAATACACGAGTTGTCGCAGGTTCGATTCATGGCATTGGGAGGAGCTCGCGAAATTGGCGCGAATTCCTTCTACTACAATATTGATGGGCATGGATTGCTCATCGATGCCGGCCTGCACCCGGAGAAGACAGGATGGGAAGCATTTCCGCTTATCAAGCTCCTCGAGGATCGGCCGATCGATTCCTTCATCGTAACGCATGCGCACACCGATCATCTCGGCGCTGTACCATTCATCCTGCAATCGAAGAAGCCCTCGAAGTTTCTCGCCTCTCCTGAAACGATCGAGCTTGCACGGATTATGCTTTCGAATTCTGCAAGTTTACTGCCGAAGCAGCATCCCGAAGAAGTGCTCCGTGCACTCACCAATTATTCACTCGAAGG
>JBBSDW010000113.1:0-10765 GCA_038240295.1 Kapaibacterium sp. (SeqCode) | reverse complement strand
CAAATATGCAATTGTGGAATCGAGCACGATGGCTGAAGCGGAATCTTCCATCTGCGGTGCCGGCAGACTTGCGCCTGCCGCATAGTTATTCGTTGCCATTAGGCTGAAGAGATAGGCCTTGGCGACGGGCGCCTCGACTGCGTTCGAGCCCGTGCTCGAGACTCCACATCTAGAGCCTGCCTTCGTAAGTTTCGGTAGATGCGCGCGATAGAGATCGGCGATCGCGCGGCACGAGGTCGAGTAGACATTCGAAATTCGCCAATCCGCATTGTTGAACGGTTTGAGCATGGGCACGATCTTCAGTTCAAAGTCGCGTGTCATCTCCTTTTGCTGGGCAATGGCAAGCGTCAATCGCTGCGTTGCGATCTGAACCGCGATGAATCGATTCGCTGTCGGCGCGGCTGCGGCTGCGTTCAAGTGCTGTTCGGCCTGCGGATAATCTTTGCGAACATAATCGAGATAGGCAAGTGCGGTGAACCAGAAAGCCTTGTCGGTGATCCGGGTATCGGTCGTTCGCTGCTGTGCAAAGAGTCGAAGCTTATCGAAATAATCGAGACTGCTATCGTTGGCAGCTCGATTGCGAATGGTGTCGGCTCCGAGATAATAGTAGCTGTCGTTCTGATTGAAGTAGGAGTATTCAGTTTTGTTGATCTCGCGCGCCATCACGAGTTCGAGCATACTGCTCTGCGGATTTTCCTGGGCGATCTTCTCCAGCATTCCGATAGTGGCAACGTAGGGCTGGATCGCTGCAAGTGCGTAAACAGCGGCGCGCTCGCGAGGCGACTTGCAGTATTGCAATGCCTCAGGGACGAATTGATATCCGCGAATTCGCATCGAGAGATAGGCCGGATATTTTTTCGAGTCGGAGTGATCGAAGACTTGCGCGAACTCGTATATCGCACGAGCAGAATCGCCGAGCCAATAGTGCGCGCCGGCAAGTCGGCTGAGCGCCCAATATTTCATTACACTCTCGCTTGTGTCCTTGCCGAAATATTGATCATAGAGTTTAATTACCATCGGATAGCTGCTCCGCTCACCCGCGAGTTTGATCGCCTGGAATGCGTAGCGCGGACGTAAATAGGAATCGCTCGTTGCATTCGCACGGGCTATGGCCGTGTCGAGAAAGTCAGGAGGTGCGACTGCTGGCTTCGAGACTTTGCGGTGATGAACGCCTTCGCTTTGATGAAAGCTTGGAATTTCGGCGAAGTCATTGACCTGGTTGACTCGAAGTGCGAACCGGAGATAGCCGATCGCAGCGGACTTTTTGTGACCGGCAAGGTACTTCAGCATCCCCAGTGAATCAGGGATCGAAGCGGCCGAACGGCCCGGCGCAAGTGACGAAGAAATATTCTCGTACTTTGACGAGAGAAGTTTATCGATCGCTTCCGGTGCGACTGCACTATCACAATACGATCTCCAGGCAAGGACGTTATCGTCAAACGCAGCTGTCGAATCGTCGCGGGTGTGCCATCCGCCTGAGTAATATTCATTCTCGCGATGGTAAACGAAGTCGGGGGAAAAGTGATAGTGGATGTGAAGCGGATTGACCGTGCTTGTCTCAGGTTGGAAGAAGCTTAGAAATTCGTCAGGGTCCAATTGACCACCGGCACATCCCATGATGACAAATACTCCCGCCCACGCAAGAACTTTACGGACGAAAGGTCCAGACGGAATCAAAAGTCGAAGTTTCATAACGAACGAGCGAAAAACTATCCAGTGAGAAAAGAGCAACGGTTAGCGATGGTGCAGCGATGCGCCGGAGCACGGCATCGCTCGCGCTCGTAACCGATTGAGCCGAGACTGCCTCTGCGCGAAACATATCGCCTTTCAAGAGTGGCAGCCCAAAGGCGAGCGTATCGCGATCCACTACGAATTTACTATCCGATACTTCGTGCATCGCGATTTGTTTCCGAAGGTCCTCCTGCGCAACGTTGGTTTTGATCGCGAAAAATCGGTTGTTCCGATAGACGATCGACCAATGAAAGATCGGAAGCGCAAGATCGAGCGGGAGCGGGTAATCGTGAACGTAGTCGATGTAACGATCTGCGACTTCTGCGTCGAAGATCGAGTTCCTCGTCTTGATGTCGCGCCAGTCCGACATATTATAGAACATGAGCATCCCACGATCGACAGGCGGCACTCCCGTCTTCGCTCTGTATTTCACCTGATGCAGCCGGATCGTCGCTGAAAGCAGTACGTCTTTCGGAAGCCGTGAGCGGAGCGCTTGAAGGAAAAGAAAGTATTTTTTCGTGGTGCGCTCAGTCCAGTCGCAGTCGATCTGGAGTTCATGCAGCGCCTTCGGTGCAGAGTGAACCGAGAGTATCTTGTCGAAGCAATTGCGTGCCAACAGCTTGATCTGATCTTCGGGAGTTCGATTCAGCGACTCCTCCGTCAGGAAGATCGTCGGGATAACTTCAATGCCCGAGGGAATCGAGTCGATCCAACGTATCACCGCGACCGGTACAGTCGCATTTTGCTGCTCATCCCAGACGACATCGAAATATTTTAGGTAGATCTTCTTACACTGTGTAGCGCTCAGCGCCGCACGCTCAGCGCTCGAAAGTTTGAATTCAGATTTCCAGAAATAAAAGGCTCGCTCAATGTTCTTACCCTCGCCGGTGGGCGCGTTCGAGACTTTAGCACATGAGATGCAAAGTAGACAAAGAAGCGCCAAGAGAATACATCTCGACCAACGCTTGCTCAGGAAACCAGTAGCCCGAAAGTATCTGCGCGAAAACTTTGTCACGCCCAAAAACCAGGCGAAGGTTGAGATCAATGAGTGGCTTGTGCAACAGGCGTGAACACCTCATTCAGTAACTGCAGCGCACCGTCGTTTCCGCCACCAATCGCGTAGATCTTGTTGTTGTACATGGTGCAGGTTAGGCCGTGGCGCCCAGTGAACGTCCCTTCGTATGGCAAAGTCGTCCATGTGTATGTCGCAGGGTCAAAAGTGTCAACGACGTCAAAATTGCTATCGCCCTTCGCGCCGCCGATTGAATGGATCTGGGCATCGATCAGATTTGAATTAAAGCAGCATCGGTCCGTGTAATGCCCTTTTGGTTCTGTCCGCGTCCAGGTGTTCGTTGAGAGATCGAGAACATCTACTCTTTTAAGATTAACTTTCTTTTGATGCCCACCGATCAGGTAGATCTTGCTCTCGAAGACAACAGTGTTGCAATATTCCCCTCCGAGATAATCCCCTTTCGTCTCAAGCGTACTCCAGGCATTTGTTGCAGGATCGAAGACTTCCACCCAATTGATAAATTTTGCATCGATGTTGAGTCCGCCGACTACATAGATCTTTCCGTTGACAACAGAGGCACAGTGGTTGCCCCGAGGCGTGAAATG
The DNA here is from genome assembly GCA_038240295.1 of Kapaibacterium sp. (SeqCode). Taxonomy (GTDB): domain Bacteria; phylum Bacteroidota; class Ignavibacteria; order Palsa-1295; family Palsa-1295; genus JABDDM01. Next base: position 7,417 of record JBBSDW010000113.1, on the reverse strand, counting down.
GCCAGTCGTCTGTGGTGTAGTCCAGTGGTTTGTTGCCGGGTCGAAGACCTCCAAATCGCGCGAAACTCCTTTTTTGCTGAACCCTCCGATCACATAGATCTTGCCGCCAACGACGCTCGAAGTAAGCGTGATCCGTGGGGTAAATGTGCCGGTCGTTGTTGGCGTGCTCCATTCGTTCTTCGCAACATCGAAGACCTGCAAAGTCGACGAGAAGAAGGTCGTAGAATCTTCATTCGGCGTCTGCAGTGAGAAGCCACCAATGACGTAGATCTTCCCGCCAACCTCGCTTGCGGTGTGTCCGCCATGCGTGATCATCCCTTTTGTCGAGGCGGAGTCCCACCTGCCGCAAATCAAGTGTACCGCAGGCGATTGCTTCGCGCAGCCTATTGCACAAAAGGCTAATAGACCGACTAAGACACAGATGCGAGTCGGGGCCAGCATACGCATAACGATCTTGGTGAATCAACTACGCAAAAGTACAAGAAATCTCAAACAGTCTTCTAACAAGGCTCGGAATCAATCGCGATCAATGAACAGGCCCCGAAACTACTTCTTTGAGTTCGATCGCCACTCCTCTACCATGCCTGCATATTCCTTTGCGACGGTATCGGCCTTCTTCTTATCGGCGGCATCGACAAGCACTTCGCAGTAGGGACGCTCCTTTTCCGGAAGGATCAAGACCCATGTGTCATCCGATTTTTTTGGATAGAACTTGATGCCATCGATGAGAATCGGCCGCATGGTCTTTGAATGCTCCATCGCGTGCCGCATCACCTTCCCCAGATGATCGGTAGGACACGCGACTTGTTTTCGCACCTGCACGCGTTTCGGAAGTTTGCTCGCGACTTCGCTTAGCTTCATTCCAACGACCGCAAGCATCTCCAGAATTTTCGCAGCGGAGAACATCCCATCGACCGCAAAGAAGTATTCCGGGAAAATGAAGCCGCCAAGCGTACCGCCCACGAATGAATTATCCTCTTCGCTCGCCGCATCCATCATCGAAGCGTGGGTGTTCTTGGTGTAGGTGAGTTCGACGTTGTATTCTTTTGCGAGCGCCTCGATCTCGCTTGTCGCTGAAACCGGCACGGCAATGCGCTGAATCGTACGCCCGCGCTTTTTTTCGGATTCGAGAAACAGTTTTGTGATAAGCGTCAAAAGCTGATTATTGAGATAGACTTCGCCTTCTTCATCAACAACCCCAATTCGTTCGCCGCCGGAATCGAGGATAAAGCCGATATCATAGTGCAGCGACGAAACAACATTCGCAAGATTCTTCATCGAACGCTCGAATTCCTCGCGTGCGCGAGTCAGTCGCGTCGAATCGAGATAGCCATTCAGCGACACCACCTCGGCACCGAGATAACCAAGCAAGTTTGGAAAGATCGTACTCGTAATGCCATAGGCATAATCGACGCCGATCTTGAATTGACGACTCGAGATGAGGGTCGTGTCGAGCGCATTCTTGAATCGTTTTGTATATGCTTCTCCCGTGTGCGCCGGGAATTCGATCGTGCCTACCTTATCATAAGGCGCACGCGGGAAATCTTCACCGAAGAAATAACGCTCGACAGCTTTGGCTTTGCCCGAAGGCAGGTCGTAGCCGCCTGCAGCAAAAAAGATGAGATCGGAACGGCGACGGTCGATCGGGTTTTTCCTGACATGCAACCCCGCCGACTGCCGGCCCCCACGAAGATGATGCCGCGTTAGCGGGATCGGCGTTTCCTGCATATCGCTCACATAGACACCCGCCGACATCAAGCCGCTTGTGATCGCGCGGGAGATCACTCGTGAGCCAGGATCGCTATCGCGAGAGATCACGACCGTCTGGCCCATCCCAACCTGTGCGCCAAGCGACGCGCCAACTTTTGCGCTGAACTCGGGAGTGACTTCCACATTCGAGATACCAGTGATCCGCGAATTCGTGAACAGCGAACGCGACCACCGATCTTCCCAGACGAGGCTTGTCGTCAGTTGTGCGTATGCTTCAACGTGTTTATCGGGCCAGAGTTTGAGGTTGGCTGCGATCTCCGCATGGTCCTCCACGCGCGAGCGATCGCCGATATAAACATTCTCGGCGATCGTTACTTTGTCGCCGATCTCAACTGCATTACAGGTGACAACCCCCGTAAGCGATGACCCGCGTCCGACATGTGTCCCTTGCCACAGAACAGAATTTTCGATTCGCGCGCTTGGACCAACAACAACGCCACTGCCGATGACCGAATTCGTGATCACCGCACCACGCTTGATCTCAGAATCTTCCGCGATAAGGTTATTGCCACGGAAGTCGACACCTTCAAATTTACCGATTCCTTTTCCGCTCCGAAGGTTGCTTCCGGTCGATGTAAACGACAGATGAATGTTTCCTTTCAGCGCGTCAAGATGCGCCTCCTGGTATTCTTCAAGGTTACCGATGTCGCGCCAATAACCCTCGGCGACATACCCGAGCAGCGCGCCAGGTTCCTGCAACAGCGTCGGGAAAAGATCTTTGCTGAAATCGTGATCGCGCTTGTGCGGGATAAGTTGGTAGGCTTCCGGCTCGAGAATATAAATGCCTGTATTGATCGTGTCGCTGAAGACCTCGCCCCACGTTGGCTTTTCGACGAAGCGCGTGATCTCGTGCTGTTCGTTCGTCATTACGACGCCGAAGGCAAGCGGATTCGTGACTTTCGTCAGAATGATCGTCGCGCGTGCTTTGCGCTTTATATGAAATTTTAGTGCAGCGGTCAAATCGAAATCGGTCAGTACGTCACCCGAAATGACAAGGAGCCGTTCGTTGAGTCCGAGTTCTTCCGTCGCATTGCGAACGCTGCCCGCCGTTCCAAAATCGGCTTCTGCGCGTACGTAGTTCATCTTGACTCCAAAAGGACTTCCATCGCCAAAATAGGAGGCGATCACTTCGGGGTTATAAAAGAGCAGTGAGGTAAGATCGGTGAAGCCGTGCTGCTTCAGAAGCCCGAGAATATGCTCCATCATCGGGCGATTCATCATCGGTACCATCGGTTTTGGGACGTGCATCGTCAGCGGTCGTAACCGTGTCCCAAACCCGCCTGCCATGATGATCGCTTTCATAATTCTTTGGTTAATAACTTTCTTTCGTCGATGGAAAACTGCCGTTGCGAACATCGGCAACATAGCTTCGTGCGGCCATCCGAACGTCTTCGGCCAGTTGTGCATATCGTCTGACGAAGCGCGGGCTGAATTCTTCGGTCAGACCCAGCATATCGTGCATTACAAGAACCTGTCCATCGCAATTTGGGCCGGCTCCGATTCCGATCGTGGCGATCGAAATACTTTCGGTGACACGCTTTGCAAGCTCCGCGGGTACCTTTTCGAGAACAACCGCGAAGGCACCAGCTTCCTCCAACACTTTCGCATCATGCAAAATACTCGCCGCTTCTTCCTCGCTCTTTCCACGCGTTTGGTAGGTGCCGAACTGATGGATCGATTGCGGAGTAAGTCCCAGATGACCCATTACTGGAATACCAGCCTCGGACATCATTCGCACAAGCGGTGCAACGCGCTCGCCTCCTTCTACTTTTACTCCGCCGGCCTGCGTCTCCTTCATGATCCTTCCCGCATTGCGAAAGCCCTCTTCTGCGTTGACCTGGTAAGACATGAAGGGCATATCGCAAAGCACAAGCGAATGATCGGTCACACCGCGTGCAACGATGCGCGCATGGTAGATCATCTCGTCGAGCGTGACGGGCAGCGTTGTTTCGTTGCCCTGCATTACGTTCGAGACCGAGTCGCCGACCAGCAGAATGTCAATACCTGCTTGATCGAAAAGCGATGCAAAGGTATAGTCGTATGCGGTGAGCATCGTGATCTTTTCACCCCGTGCTTTCATATCGTGCACGGTGCGCGTTGTCACGCGCCGTGCGGCGCGTTCTGCGTTCCCGTGATATGATGCTCCTGGTTTCCCCTGCTCCATTATCCTGTGAGGTGTGATGAACTCCGAACGAACTCTTACAAACAAATATGCTCAACAAAATGCCTCGCGACGCAGTCGGCCGATTCTGCGACCCCGATCGTTCGTCCAAAAACTTCGGAGAGCGTGGCCGTTTCTTTCGACAAAAGTCTTTGCATGGCTGCGCGCCGAGCATCCTCCAACTTAAGAAAATCTGGAAGTTTCAGATGCTCTGGCCCGAGCGGGATCGAACCGTGCTGTAGCACGACATCGCCAAAACGCCGCTGAGCCGAGCCCATCACTTTCCTGCCCCGATATGTCACCTCGTGCCGCGCGGTGCTGGCGAAGCATGCGAGATTTGTGAGTGTGCCTTCGCTATAGGCTTCGCGAATTTTATCGCTGCCGGAGGTGAGTGTTAACGCTGCGCCATTGCCCAACTGACGAAGCCCGAGTAAAATCGATTCTGCGATCTTGTTGTGTATCCGAGAAATTCCATCGCTCGCAGAACTCCGCATCGCGACTGCGTAGGTCAATTCGTTCGCATGCAATACGGCGCGGCCACCTGTTGGCCTTCGCACAATGTCAACCCCGACTGCTTCGCACGCCGCAACGTCGATTCCCGCTTTCGACTGTTGATAGCCGAGCGAGATCGCCCACGGCTTCCACGAATAAAGTCTGAGAGAGTTTGGTGCGTCGCAATCTTCGATCAATTCGCGCGCAAGCGCCTCGTCGCGCTCCATGTTGTAGTCGCCACGCTGGTCAAGCTCGATCTCGATCCTCCAGAGTTGATCGTGCTTTGCAGCGGGTGTGAGAGTTTCGAGCGTTTCGTGAGTCATTGGACTCTTTGAACGAAGACCGATTCTGATTTGTCGCACTGACACATTAGGCCGTGTGTTGCGTAGCGCATGATCATGAAGCGTATCGACCGTTATATCATCCGGCAGTTTCTTGTTTCGATCAGTGTGTCGCTGATCGCCTTCATCATTCTCTACGTCGCCATCGACCTGATGGAGAAGCTCGACAAGTTTCTCGATAAGCACGTCCCGGGCATGACGATGGTCGAATATTACGTAAACTTTACTCCGCAGATCATCGCGCTCATCCTGCCGATCGCGCTGCTCCTCGGTTCGTTGTTTACTGCTGGGAGGATGTCAACGAATAACGAGATCATCGCACTCCGCTCCGCCGGCATGTCGCTTTATCGCTACATGGCCCCGTTCGTTCTTGTCGGAATTGTGCTTTCGCTGGGCTCGGTTTATTTCGACGGATGGATACTACCTCGCGCCAACGCCCGAGTCTTCGAAATACAAGGTGACAACCAGATCACCGGTTCGCGGTTTAATTTGCATTTACAGGAATCTGCTTCGAGCATTGTTTCGCTTGGGGATTTTTCGTTCACGCAAACCAAAGCGAATCGCGTGAGCATTCAATATTTCGATCCGCAGACGAAAATTCATCTCCTAAAGCGCATCGATGCGTTGAGTATGACGTGGGATTCGACGCGTAAGAAATGGCTGCTCTTCGGAGCCGTCGAGCGGGATTTCTCGACGGAATCGGCGAGCGACAGCATCCGGCCGCTCACCGCATCAGAATCCTACATGCAGCTAAGCTTCACGCCGCTCGCCCTCAGAGAGCATGAAATGCACATCGAAGAGATGACCAATACGCAGCTCAAGCAACGTATCGCGATCGCCGCTGCGACTGGGCAGGACACGACGCACGATCTTGTCGATTACCATTCGAAATATGCGATGGCATTCACATCGCTCATCGTCGTCTTCTTCGGTGTTCCGTTCGCGTCACGAAAAAAACGAGGCGGATTAAGCCTCGAATTTTCCGTCGCTATTTTTATTAGCTTCATCTTTCTCGCCTTTACCAAAGTCTCGCAGACGTTCGGCTACTCTGGCCTGATCGCTCCGATCCCGACAGCCTGGCTTGCAAATGCGCTCTTCATGGTCGTCGCAATGATCGTGATCGCGCGAGCCCAAAAGTGAGCAGGGACAACGAGCAACAAGAAGAAGATGGTCGGATGTTGCTATTTTACTCTGGACTAAGGCGATAGTTGGGCCTCCATCAGGAGTCCGTGTCCGAGCCGACTATATTCTGAATTTAAAACAGCGCCACAAAACCCAATGCGCGACCTTTCGCAGCTCCGGAGGAGCGGCCCATCGTTAGCCCCACGTGGGAACGTGGGGTTGAAGACCCCGAACCGCTCGATCGCCGCAGCGCGCCCGAGCCTTTTGTTGTGGATGATCGGCAATCCTGAACGGCGCAATCGCGATGCGGTGCGGAGATCTTAACGTGATCGCGCATAACCTCAAGCTTCCGCCTGGGGCTAATACAGGGTGGCTCCGCTGTAGCTGCGAGTATGTGGGCATTAAATTCATCCGAGCATTTCATACGGGCCATTCATTATCGTCTCACGTTGAATTTAGCTGAGCGGTCACTCTGGTTGCCTGTCAGCCTGACGAAGTAGGTGCCGGAAGCTGCGGCGCCATATCCTGCCCACGCAAAGCTGGAAGTGCCCGATGCGAAGCTGCCATCGTGCAACGTGACAAGTTCGCGGCCAAGCACGTCGTAGATCGCAAGATGCCCAACCGTAGACTTTCCATTTGTGAGGCTTACGAGAATGCTGAAAGATGATTGTTTCACACTGATTCCATCGGCAATTGTTGCGTTAGCCTCCACTGCATCAGCTCCCGTCACACCATTGACCTGCATCACATGGCCTTCCGAGGCGGCATAGTAACTGCCGCTCGCGGTCTGGATCAACTTTACCGACCGGATCATGTAAAAATTCGAATCGTTAAATCGCGCCGTATCAGCGAACGCACCTATTGTGATCGGTTTTGCATTGATGAGCGTGAAGGGACCCACACCTGAAGGAGCTCGATACAGATTTACACCCGTGACACCCGTCTCACCCGTCGGGGTCCACGCGAGGTTTATCGTTTTCTGACCAACGAGCGTTGCCGCTTGCTTTGTGATTGGCATCGGATAATAAAGCTTTAACGTAGGGTCGCCGAGGAGTTCTGCACTTATGAATGTTGTGACATCGCCAAAGTCATCTCGTGCATAATTGTTGTTCCATCCCTGGTATTCAAGGGGCAGATATGCAACACCACTATCTTCAACAATCCGGGCGCAAACGCCGATCGGTTCGCCAAGCGTCATGGGATGAAAGAGCCAGTGCGGACGACCCGACCAGCACGAGGTAAGTCCGTACGTCGTGCACAGCGGAGCGCGCAGAAAATTATTTTCGATGTCCCAATCGCCGAAATAGCTTCCGAACAACATTGTAAAGATCGCCTTGCTATCTTTGGTCGCAAAGTCTGACGTTGTACCAATGCCGCCTGCGCTTGTGAACGATCCACCGCCGCAGCCATAAGCACAGAGATAGGCAGCGGTGTCGAGCGTCGAGAACCAGTCGAGCACGTGAGTATTGTTTATTCCGAAAAATGCAGGGAACGTCCTCCATGCATCGGAGGCAAATGCTTCGGCATCATT
>JBBSDW010000112.1:0-10795 GCA_038240295.1 Kapaibacterium sp. (SeqCode) | reverse complement strand
TGCGCGTGTGCTATCGAGATAGCCACGATTGACTGCGTCTGTGGCTGAGGTCGGCGCACCAACATTCTGCAAGCGAGCACCGTTGAAGGTGATCGAGGTGTCGGTGAATGCTGCTGTACCGTTCGAGCGCAAGTTGTTGATTGTCGCAAGGCCAGCGGTGAGTGTATCGAATGTTGTGTTGCGGAGAGTATTTTGTCCTGAGATCTGGGTAATGTTGCCAGTCTCGGTAAGTGTGCCTACGTTATTGATACCACGAAAATTCTGGGTCGCAGTATATGTGTTAGAAAAATTGGGGTTTGTGGCAAGTTGGACGTTATAACCCTGTACAGTTCGCGTAAGCGAGCTATCAGTGGTGACTGTTCCGTATGCCGCAGTTCCGGTCGAATTTACCGAATTGATGAACGTGCCCGCTGGGCCATATCCCTTAATACGCGGCTGGACTGTGGAATCCAATTGTCCGCTTCCGATCGTGCCGATAACGAGTTGCTTGTTGACGATCTTGATCGTTTGATTATCGACGCCAACGTTGAGATTGCCCAACACATCTTGATAAAGACCTTGGCCTGCGACGTTCGGATCAAGTTTGCGGCCACTGACTGAGCCGTCCGCGATCATCGAATTAGTAACTCCGTCTGGCGCAATTGCGAGCGTGACGTTGCCGGACGAGCCGCCGCCGATTAAGCCATTGCCGGCAGTAACGCCGGTCAGGTTGTCAGTCCCAAAGTTAGAGATCACGATCCCATCTGCAGAGGAATCGCGCGACACTATTATGCCATTTGTGCCGCGAACCTGGAAATCGCCTGTATTCGAAGCTGTTAAGCCATTAATTGTTTTAATATTACCCTGCATCGCCGGCAATACCGAGGGGTTGATCTTTCCAGTCGAATCGAGTACGACAAGCACATTGGCTCCAGGCGTCGGTGAGGCAGTAAAGCCATTTACACTGCCGGCATTGAGCGCGTATGGGCTAGAGACCATGCTGGTTCGTGGCAGTTCTGCACTGCCGTCGATGGAGACGCCGATCATATATTGACGATCGAACGTCATATTTGCTGGGAAACCGCCTGCACGGGCTGACCCAAGGATGAGGTTGAAGACCCCGTTCGCAACCATAACTTGCGAGAAGGTCTCGGTATAAAGCGAGACACCATTCAGATCATAGTAGGTGATCTTGAAATCATGAGCGCCCTGGACGACTTGCCCATTGGAGTTAAGTACGCCCTGATAGGAGATCAAACGAGGTACTTGTGCCTGAACGGCTTGTGACGCGCTCAATACAAATAAACTGAAGAGCAGGCCCATCATCCATTTCGTGAAATTTGGGATCGCCCACCTATGAATAGTAGAGTCAGTAGATATGTTCATGTTGTCGTTGTGGATATATCATGCAGCGTGACGGAAGGGCGTGTGAATGGCCTCTCCACCAAGTTGCTGATCATTAAGAGCGGGAAGCTCTTGTGGATGGAATACCGCTGTCGTGGCACCCAAGGGGCATCCGAAAACACTCCTTTACAAGAACGTTCTCAATAAAAAACTCCCGCGAAATGGATTCTAAGTTAACGGATGAGCTTCAAGGATGTCGATCATCTCGAAGTTAGGGAAAAAGTAGACAAGAAGTATTCCGATGTGATCGTAGCCGCGAATTATATACGATTAAGATTGCATTCTTGAAAAGTATATTAAGTCAGACCTTTTCAAGAAAACGTTTCTACCGGAGATGCAAGGTCTTCTATTAGAATGCGAAGGTACTTTTGAGGCAGGCAGGAGAGAGGGAAGCGGTGGACGTCTGTCAAGTGAGAAGGTGTGAGCTCCAGAGTTAGTCTAGAGCTCACAGCTTCTCTACGGTAGTCTTAGCTCGATGCGGCCTGAGGCGCCATCGCAATCACGCTGAACATTCCACCTTGTGGATCCATGCAGGGAGCGAAGCGTCCGGTGCCTGGAATATCATGTGGTTCGGCAAGCACTTTGCCGCCGAGAAGTTTTACCTTTGCACAAGCGGTGTCGCAATCGTTGACGGTGAAGTAGACGCCCCAATTTGGCGGCATCGGTCCCCATTCCGGACGGATCGTCATCGCGCCACCGGCCGCTCGTTCACCATTCTTCATCGTTGTGTATTCCATGCCAGGTCCCATCGGCGCTGTTTGCGAGGTCCAATCGAACATACCATCATAGAACTTCATAGCCTTGTTTACGTCAGTGGTGAGCAGTTCATTCCAGCAGAATCCACCCTCGTCGTTGACATAGTCAGCACCTTTGTGCTCGCCGGCCTGCCACAGGCAAACGTTGGCGCCCGTCGGATCGGTGACAACTGACATTCGGCCTGCACCCATGACGTCCATCGGAGGCATCATCACAGAGCCGCCGAGTGACTTCGCCTTTTCGGATGAAGCATCGACATCCTGCACGCTGACATACGAACTCCAGTAGGTTGGCATCCCCGGCGCACGATGCGGTGCGATCGCGGCGGCATTCTGTCCGTTCTTCTTCATCATCGAATAGACGCTGCCCTCGACCGGAAGGTCATCGGCAGTCCAGCCAAAAAGGCTGCTGTAAAACTTCTTCGCACCTTCATGATCGGTTGTGCTCAGATCGACCCAGCAAAATGTACCAGGTTTGTATTCCATCGTTGCCATGATTCAAATCTCCAATAAAAAAAGCGTTGTGAAAATGAGGGGAGTGGTGTTTCCTGTGCTGCAAAGATAAGCGCAGGGGAAGGCCCAGTCTGAAATTATCTCAGCGGCTCAACCGACGAGAAACCAAGTATCTTTGCTCACGAATGAAACGGATACTCGTTGCCTGTTTACTCTTTTTTGCGAGCGCAGTTCATGCGCAGGATCTTACCGTGGCAGTTTCTGCGAATGCCGAGAAAGTTTTTCAGCACGTGAAGGTCGAGTTTGAACGCGAGACGGGCTTCAGCGTGGCATTCGTGATCGGCTCCTCGGGCAAGCTGACTTCGCAGATCGAGCATGGTGCACCGTTCGATGTCTTTCTCTCTGCAGACTCCGATTATCCCGCGCATCTTTTTTCTGAGCAGATCGCGATCACGCGTCCACGAGTTTATGCGCGAGGGCAGCTCGCACTCTGGTCGACAACCGGTGCGAAGATCTCGCAGGATCTCTCGACACTTTTAGACCCTAAGATTCGAAGAATTGCGATCGCCGATCCTGGCAATGCGCCGTATGGACGTGAGACGGTTGGATTGTTGAATCGGCTTGGACTCTACGCTAAACTTCAGGAGAAGATCGTCACATGCGAAAGCATCGCTCAGGTCAATCAGTATGTCACTACCGGTAACGTTGACGTAGGTTTTACCTCTATCTCAAGTTTCGAAAAATCGGACAATGCAAATCAAATAACGTTTGCGCTGGACTTGAGGGAATACACGCCGATCCCGCAGGCGGCGGTGCTCCTTCGTCACGGAGCACGTTCTGCCGGTGATGCGGCGCGAAAATTTTTGCTCTATCTTTACTCGCCGGCCGCGCAGAAGATATTCGCTGGCGCCGGTTATCTTGCACCCTGACGCATGTCGATCGACTGGGCTCCGTTCGTACTCTCACTCAAATTGGCAACAGTGACGAGCCTGGTGCTCATCGTCATAGGAGTGCCGATCAGTTTTGCATTGTGGCGAATGCGAGGATGGACGAAGGCGGTAGCCGAGACGCTCATCACCATGCCGCTCGTGCTGCCGCCCACCGTGCTTGGATTTTATATGCTTGTCGCACTTAGTCCTTCGAGCTCGATTGGTGGGATGCTCGACCGAATGTTTGGACTTCAACTGTTATTTTCTTTTTCGGGACTTGTCGTTGGTTCGGTGATCTTCAGCCTGCCGTTCATGGTTTCTCCGATACTGAACGCGTTGGAAGCACTTCCCGAAAACGTTACCGAGGCTGCTTATACGCTCGGACTCTCGCGGAGCCGGACGCTAATGCGTGTGCAGCTTCCGGCGATTCGTGCGAGCCTGCTTAGCGCGATCGTTCTCACCTTCGCGCATACGATGGGGGAGTTCGGTCTGGTGCTTATGATCGGTGGAAATATTCCCGGAAAAACGCGCGTTGCTTCGATCGCCATTTATTCCGAACTCGACGCGCTCAACTACGCGAATGCCGGCACATATTCGTTGATACTGCTCACGTTCAGCTTCCTGCTCGTGCTCACGATGCGGCTGATCGGAAAAGGTCGTGTGTGGAAGTTTAACGCGATACGATAACCGTGCTACGAATCGACCTTGAGAAAAAGCTGACCCACGGCGCTACAAAGCGGCTTGAGCCCACACTTCGCATAAAAACCGAAATTTCCCCATACACTATCACAACAATTTTCGGTCGTTCCGGAGAAGGAAAAACAAAATTGCTTCGAATGCTCACTGGGTTTGTAAAGCCTGACAGGGGCCGCATCGAGATCGAGGGGAAAGTGTGGTTCGATTCTGAAAACAAGATCAATCTAACGGCGCGAAAAAGATCGACCGGGATGGTCTTCCAAAGTTTTGCGCTTTTTCCTCGCGTCACGGTGGCGGAAAACATCACCCTGGTCGCCAAAGACCCGCCGCTTTTTTCGCGATTGATCGAAATGTTCGAACTAACGGATCATCTTAAAAAGCAGCCGCACCAACTTAGCGGCGGCGAGCAGCAGCGCGTGGCGATCGTCAGAGCGCTTATCCGACGGCCTCAGCTGCTTCTGCTCGACGAACCATTCGCTGCGATCGACGAAGAACTGAAACTGAAGTTACAGACGGGCATACAGGCAGTGCACGAGGAATTCAAGGTCACGACGATCCTCGTCACCCACGATTGGCGGGATGCACTTCGACTTTCGGACGCGATGATCGAACTCGAACATCACACCATCAAGCAACGGGGACGAACGCGAGTACTCCTTCGCGACCAGATCGCGAACTTACAGAGAGAGCTTGAAGAATATCAGTGATGCAACGCGTCGATATCGACGTTCATTGGGATCGGTGAGGTGTTGCAGGCTTCCGCGCCATTGTAAATGCTGCCGTAATAAAGCGTGAGGCTCGGGCGTTCTTTTGAGATCGCAACACTATCGGGAGTCGAGACGAAAAAGCCGAAATAGATAAACTGTGCGCTTACCGCTGCAGTATCGGAGATTGGTCCGGGAGTCGAAAATTGTACGGTCTGGCCCGGCATCACATACTGGCTCGTGGTAAAGCCGATGCCTTGACGCAAAAATTGGAGTGAGAATGTGTCGGCTTCCGTACCATTATTCTTGACGGAGAGTTTGTAGATCGGATAGTAACCGCTATCGAGCGAAGGTCCGTTGACGGTTGGGGGAAGACGGTCGTGGATCGCGGTATCCGAATAGGTATTTTCGAGAACCATCGGCGAAGAGTTTTTCACGCGCGGTTCGCAGCACGACGCAACGACAAGTCCGGTGACGACCAAAAACAAGAACGGTACAAAAATCCGATGTATCATGCTTTGATTGAATAGAATGCTTCTCTGTCAACTCGCAACGAAGTCAAAAGTTTCTTGAGGCGCAGTGAAAGGATTTTCATGGAACGCTGCTACGAGGCCGTCGGTGATGCCGATGCCTTCGGCTTCCGTTTGAAGCCGAGGCTTTTGAAAAGCGTCGCAAATCCTACGCCGGGCCGCTCTGTAGCCACGCGCCAAGTTAAATAGATGCCGAAGAGCGTGAGCAAAATATTGCCGCCCCACATCCCGAGAAACGGCGAAAGCTTTCCGCGATCGGCGAGTTTTTCTCCGCCGATAAGGAAGATCCAGTACATCACAAAAAAGCCGATCGACATTCCAACACCAACTCCGACGCCGGAGCGCTTGGCAAGCGCTCCCAGCGGCACTCCGAGAAGTACGAAGACGATACAGGCAACAGGGATCGCATATTTTTTATGCACCTCGACCATATAGCTATCGATATCGTCGCGCGATTGCGTGATGAGCGCAACATCTGTCTCGACAGTCGAAAGCTGCGGCTGAAAGACTCCGCGAATATTGGCCGTTCGCCCAAGTTCAGGATTGCCGAGAGGTACGAACTGCTGCTGAGCAGCCTGAGGGCGTGTGAGATTGAGCGCCTGCGTTCGAAGATGCTCCGCGAATTGTTTTTGCATTCGCATGTAGGTCGTGTCTTTCTTATGCACGAAGCTCATAAGATCGTGCGACGAAAGTTCGCGACCCCCGCGCTCCGATTCACCCTGCCGCATAAAATCAAACCCATTCGTCGGCACATGGACAACGTACTCTTGAAATGTGCCACGACGATAATCGCCCGTAAGCGTGTTGGTGAACTGATGGAACTCGCCATCATAGAGCGTCATGATCACGCTTCGAAAATCACTGGTGAATGCGATCTTCCCTCGTTTTGCCGTGATGACTTTCGTCTCGTTCGTTTGCGACTGATCGTAGATCGTGACGGTTTCGAGTTGGTTCGTGATCGGATCGACCTTTCGTGAGAGTATCGAGTAGCCTGGTATGGCATCATCATTCGAAAATTTACCGGGCTCGATCGAGAACGTTGGCTTTTTGCGCTGGATATCGGACATCAGATCCTTCGCCTTGTGATTCGCGTCGGGCAGGATGTCGTTGTTGAACTGGAGATCGAACCACCCCACGGCAATTCCAATGATCATGACAGGAAAGAGGAGTCTGCCTAAGCTCACGCCCGCGGCTTTCATTGCAGTCAGCTCGTTCGAAGCACTCAGTGCCCCGAAACCCATCACGCATGAGACGAGCACCGCCATCGGCACGGCCAGCACGACCATCCAGGCGAGATTAAAAACGATCAATTGAACGATCGTCCAGAGATCCAGACCGCGCCCCACGATCTTGTCGATGAAGCGCATCAGAAACTGCAGGAGGAAGACGAACATGATGATCACCAGCGACATGATGAGCGGCGTCGTGATCTCGCGGACTACGTAATCCCAGATAAACCACGACTGACGCCACCATCCTCGGCGTCCGAGTTGGTTGCCGAGTTCGCCTTTCGTCTCGTTTCCTGCTTCGCTCTGTGTCATGGTTGTCTCTAACGTAGGCATTCGATGCAAAGATTGCGGATGTTGCGGAACATTAGCCATTTTTGTGGCTGTTGAACTCACCGGCAGGCTCCCCAATTTTGCCTGTGTGTCGAATAATGAGAAACATCCTCGCGGCGCTCGCGTAGTTTTAGAGCCGGCGAGGATTTGCATGTAAGTGCCATTCGGAGAAAATCTATCGAGCGTTTGTGACAGTGTACTGAGTTCGGCCTGTTCTGTTTCCAGGCCGATGTTAACAATTGCGATGGTTTGCCGCCTCATGACTTGCGTGAGGCAGTGGTCATACGCGTCACTTAAAGACGTTCGAGAGGATTGACTCAATCATCATTGGCGCCTTGCGAAATTCTGTAGGACCTGACATCAGGCCCCTCGGTGATCGCCGATCGTTTCGTTTTCTCAACTCCCAAATCAAGAGGGTTAGGCCGCTGCGTGGGCAATACCCAATTGCGCAGTACCTTCTGACGGCTTTTATTCTATGCAGTCTCGTCGTTGGTTGTAAGAGTAGCAAACAAACGACCAAATCGACGAAGTCTCCTGCAGATTCTACTCAGATCGCCGATACATCAAAAAGTGAAGTCTCGAAACAATTCGATTCGATCAAAAATAAAGTAGGAGGTTTTCTTTCGTCACTCCTTCCGCCGAAGCAGGACACGGCGCGGGTCGGTGCCGACGTCATTCCGCCAAAGAGCGGCGTGAAGAATCCGGCCGTAACACCGGAGCTGCCGAATTCGGGAGGATTTCTATCGACACCCGTTCGTCGGCGTGTTGAATTCGATTCGACCGGTCAGGTCATCATTCACAATCAATTCCTCAATTCGGATGTCGATGTTCCGATGGCAATGAGCTTTCAGGACTATCTCCGCTATCGAGAGAACCAGGAACTCGACGATGCCTTCCGCAATAGCATTCACACCACGCAGGATACAACGAAAATCAAGGAGCAGGGATTATTCCCGAATGATTTTAACCAGATCACGATCCCGATCCCTCCGAGTATTGTGCCTTCGATCTTTGGTAAGCCTTCAATCAATCTCCGAGTAAACGGTGACGTCGCGGTGCATATTGCTTATCGCGATAACCAGTTCCTGCAAACACAGGGAGCACAATTCTCCGGTTCGGAAACGGGACTCGATTTCAAACAGGAGATCAACGTCTCGACGACGGGCACGATCGGTGACAAAATGAAGATCGGGGCCGATTGGGGCAGCGAGCGATCGTTTCAATACGAGAATCTTCTTAAGTTAGGATACTCGGGTTCGCCGGACGAGATCATTCAGTCGATCGAAGCGGGTAACGTATCGCTTGTCACCCCATCTCACTATATCGGCGTTCAGGAAGCGCTGTTTGGTATTAAGGCCGTTACGCGTTTCGGTCCGCTCTATCTAACCGAACTTGTCGCGCAAAAGAAGGGGGACCGTCAAAGCAAGAGCTTCGGAGGCGGCGCGGGAAGCACGACGGCGACCGAGCATGTGATCCAGCCTGCAAGCTATCGCCGCAATACATTCTTTCTCGATACGAATTTCATTAGGCTCTATGAGCCCTACTACTCCCAGAAAAATGGAGTACAAAGCACGCCTGCAATCGTGCAACAACAAAATGCCGATGTGTGGCGGCTTGTGCCCGTAACGGTGCAGGCCGATAAACATCGCCAGGCAGTCGCGTGGTATCAGGTCGAAGCTGGTCCCTACGGCCCGAACCGCAGAACTGCCCCCAATGCCGCCTCTTCGGATACGGTACAAACAGGCTATTGGGTAAAGCTTGACACCAGCCAATACTCCATCGAACCGCATACGGGCGTGATCACGCTAAGTCAGGAGCCATCCGACGAGGATGTGATTGCGGTCCATTATGTCTTGACCGATGGTAGAAACGTCGGAGACCCGCTCGACGTGCAGGGCACGCTTGTACTGAGCCTGCTCAAGCCCTTACACGTCTATCGTGACCCGGCGAAACTGGCATGGAAAAATATTCTCAAGAATTCCTATTATATCGGCGGCTCGGGATTCAACCCGACCGATTTCGGTTTTCGCGTCATCTTTACGCAGCCCACCGGTGCCGAACAGGAATTAGTTCGCAGCGCATCCGGCACAGAAAAAGTGATCACAGCGCTCGGTCTCGATCGATATACCAATTCGACAGATCTCGCACCGCCTGACGGAGTTTTCGACGTCGATAATTCGCTGATCCTGGATACCCGCCAGGGTGTTGTGACGTTCCCGTATCTCCAGCCATTCGGTACACGAATTCTCCAATATTTCCAGATCGAGCAGCGAAAGAATCCGAAGGTCAGGATCGACAGCACATATTATTTTCCCGAACTCTATACGAAACAGCCCGATATTCTTCGGACTCAGATCGGTGGGAAGAATAACCAGATCTCGCTCAATGCCAAATTCTCAGGTGGTGTGTCATCGCTCATCAACCTGAACGCATTCAACCTCGTCGAAGGTAGCGTACGAGTCACAATCAATGGCAATCAACTTGTCGAGAATACCGATTACCGCGTCGATTACAATAGTGGCACCATCCAGATCCTTAAGCCGGACCTCATCGCCACAGGAAACGTCAACGTCGATTACGAAACGCACGATATCTTTACCAACGCGACAAAGTCGATCCTGGGTCTTCGAGGAGATATTCCGATTCTCGATCGCGGCTTGATCGGGTTTACCTTCATGAATTACTCGTTGCAGCTGCCGAGCCTCAAGACGCGGCAAGGTGAAGAGCCGCTCTCAAATTGGATCGCCGGTTTCGACGCAAGCTACACGCTGCCAGCGCCCGCGATCACCGATATGCTGAACGCGCTGCCAATCTTTAATCTCAAGGAGAAATCGTCGCTGACGGCAAAAGTCGATGTTGCAGTCTCACTGCCGAATCCTAATACACAGGTTTCGCCGATGCCCGTCGATAATAATGCGCCGATTGCCTATCTGGACGATTTCGAAGGCGGAAAAAACATCTTTCCGCTTTCCATGAGCTACGGCAGATGGGTGCATGCTTCGCAGCCCGTCTACGATCAATATAAGTTTTTCACGGATCCCGATTCCGTAACTGTTCGTAAGGCGAAGACCTGGTGGTACGAACGCTATCCGCAGGATGTGCTCGTTAAAGATATTCAGCCGAACCGAAGCACGGCTCGCCCGGGTGACGTTGCGCAGGTTCTCGATCTTGTCTACGATCCAGCCCAGCAGGGTATTTACAATCACCATTCGGCGGGCGAATTCTACAATACAGACACTCTGAATCGTTGGGGTGGACTGATGCAATATGCGCAGGGCTTGAACGTACCTGCGACGAACACGGATGCCATCGAATTCTGGATGCAAATACCGGAGAATGGTGGAAATCCCGATGGAGTGATCCGGTTCGACATCGGCCGAATTTCGGAGGATGTTATCCCGGATGGGCTTCTCGAAACCGAAGATAAGAACACGAACGGCCGTTACGATCCGGGCGAGGATATCGGTCTTGACACGATACCGAATGGACAAGAGCAAGGCTTGTATCCAAACGCTCTGAATAAGAACGATCCGAACAACGATAACTATGCGTATGCGGGCGGCTCTGAAGTCAACGACTATGCGAACATCAACGGCACCGAGGGCAACCAGAACGATCTTGCATCGCAGCTCCACCCTGACACGGAAGATCTTGACGGAAATTCGGCGGTAAACGTCGACAATAATTACTACGAATATAAAATACCGATCAATCCGACGAATAATCGGTTTGTCGTCGGTTCGAGTCCTGCGGGGTGGTATCAATACCGCATACCGCTTGCCTCGT
>JBBSDW010000111.1:0-10927 GCA_038240295.1 Kapaibacterium sp. (SeqCode) | reverse complement strand
GCGGATTACGGCGTTACCTGGACCAGCGCCCCACCGATGCCCAGTCGAACGACAGGACATATCGCGGGCTCCGGTGAGATCCTTTATGTGCAGACCGATGAGGATCACGTTACTGCAAACGTCAACGGCCTCTTCCGTTCAATAGATCAGGGACAGAGCTGGCAAGCGGTTGGCGGGCCTTCAAACCAGCGCGACACTCGATTTGTGGTGCTTGGCTGCAACGGCGGGGTCATCTATGCTTTTGATTCAAAAGGCCAGATATGGAAAACGCGCGACGGCGGTGACGGCACGCGAGTTGAGCCTCCCGTTACGCCGGTCTTCACTCCTGCCGTGCTCAATCTCAACAGCCTCATTTGCGCGAGCGATCAGGCAACGCTCGTTTTCAAGAATCTCTATTGCAAGGACATGCAAGTCCAGGTTGTAGGATTTGCCGATTCGGCGCTTAGCATTGTCGCCCAGGGTGGCTTGCGCTTTTCGCATGTCCCAGCGACTCCGCAAAAATTCGGACAGAACGGTGGAGACTCGATCGTCATTCAGTGGGATCCAAAACGCGCGTATCATCACGATACCACGATCACTACGCAGGTCCACATCCGCTACTATTCGACAGCGCTCGGCCGCGAAATGGATACGCTGATCACGATCAATGCCCGTGCTTCTGGCGTTGCGCCTCAGTTTGTACTGTCACCGCAGTCGATCAACATCGACACCGTGCACCCCTGTCTGCCTCGAGACACAACGATTGCGCTCATCAATCTTGGATGCGATACGCTGTTCATCACTGGTGCCGATTCGGCAACGGTGAAGGGTGTGACTTTGCTCGATGCTGCCGGCAACGCACCGAAATTTCCCTACGTCATTCCTCCGGGTGGCGCAGTTCAGTTCAAACTGCACATGGCACCGGGCATCGCCGGGGATTATTCAACGAGTATTAATCTTCATTTCCGACATCAGGGAATCGCTAAAGATTCTGCGGTGACGTTCACAACGTTCGTCCCGTTTGAGAATGCGATCCGAACGTTAAGTGCGGTTGATGTCGGCCCCATCTCGATCTGTCGAACGTATGACACGGTGATCACGATCAGGAATCCTGGTTGCAGTGTGCTTACCATCAATTCGGTTGCCTTGAAATATGGGGCAGTGTTCTCATTGCCCGGCCTCGCTGCGATGCCGCTCTCGATACTTCCCGACAGCACGTTCACATTTATTCTCAAGTTTTCACCTTCTGTGATGAAGGCCGAACTTGACAGCCTGATCCTCAACATCAAGGCGCTCGAAGTACCGAGGCGGTTATCAATTCCGGTTAGCGGTTCGGGCACATCGGGTACCGCATTCTTTCATTCGTCGCTATCGCCGGCGCAAATTGACTTTGGAACGCGCACACACTGCGACGTAGAGGATTCGGTGATCTTTACGCTGACAAATCCGGGCTGCGTACCGATGGCGGTGAATTTTGTCAGGCTCGAAGGTGCGCTGGCGCCTGGAGTCACAATGCATACAATACCTTCGGCACCGAGCACTCTGATCGATGGTGACACGATGCGGATCGTCGTTGATTTGAGCACCGCGGTTCGCGGAGGATTCGTTGGCAACGTCCATATTCAGTATCAGTTTCAGAGCAAGGCGATCGTTGACTCACTGATACCGATCAACGCAAACATTATTCACGGTTCGCGATTGCTTTCGGTCGATACATCTGCTCGCGATCTTGGTACGATCGCATATTGCGATACGAAGGATCTCGACATCGTCTATCAAAACAGTGGCTGTGATAGTTTGCTCATCACGGAGCGCGGTGTCACAGGGCTAGGATATGCGGTGCTCAATCCGAGGCAATTGCCACTATTGCTTCAGGCAGGCGAGCGCGACACAGTGAAACTGCGCTTTGTGCCTGTCAGCGCAGGGGTTGCACCTGGGGCGTTATCAATTCACTCCGATGCAGATTCCGGTGCGAATGCGAGCATTGCACTCCTCACGCGTGTATCACCAACAGATACGTTAACGTTCTTCGCACAGATCGCCATGCGAGCGACGATTGGAGATACGATCGGCATCCGAATTTTCTCCGGTCATCCCGTTCAAAATAAAAAGTTGAAGCGGTTGGATTTTACGCTGAATTACGATGGCGATGTCCTGACTCCGATGACCGGCCGCTGGACGAACTTCGTACCTAACTCAAGCTTGATCGTGGGCACAGAGACTCGTGGCACATCAAAGACTGCATCCTATCCCATCGAGCTTCTGGCAACGGGCGCGGAGCTTACGATCGATTCAACTATTCCAATGATGAGCATCCTGTTCCGAACCAGCATTTCGGATTCCTCCTCGACCAACATCACCTTCAGCAATATTCTGCTCAATGGGGGAGACGCACAATTCCAGAAATGTACGCTTGGGACTTCCAGCTCGAGTGAAGAGGTAAACTTGACGCTTTTATGCGGCGATTCGACGATCAAGAATTATTTTCTGTACGGTAATAAAATGCCGCTAAGCGTTCATCCAGTTTATCCCGATCCTTCGCGGCGAACCTCGACCATTGGGTTTCCTTTCGAGCTTTCGGAGTCTGGAACTACCGAACTAACAGTGGTCGACGCGGGCGGGAAGATCGCATATTCGACTCAGATCGCGGCGATCTGCGGGATGAACCACTTCGACGTCCCCCAGTCAGCTCTTGGCGAAGGCGCGTTCACTTACACGATCACCCATCTATCAACGCATAGCACCACACAAGGAAAATTTGTGGTCATCAGATAGGGTGTTCAGGGGAGACTCGTGCCAGTTTCTCAGAGGCAAAAGAAAGTTTCCATTTGGATTTTGGGCTTCGTTGTATTATATTTGGGAGTGAGTTAATATCCCCGTTCTTGAATCGGGGCGTTTGTTACATGGGAGCTCCATTACGGCGGAGTAAGCGTGGACATTTTAATGCGGTCGTTTTTTTTGTCTGGAGGCGCGGTCGGTCATCGCGATCGAGATCACGAGCCAGAAGCCTCCGCCGGCCGCAGCGAGGAAGCAGATGATCGCGAGACCGGGATAACCGAACATTGTAAAGGCAGTCTGCACATGCATGAGCATCGATGCGCCGATGATGAGTGCTGCCAGGATCAAGCCTGTTGTGATCCGGTTCGAGACCTTCTGAAAGCCTTCGATAAGCGTCTCCTCTGCGATCGCATCGACTTGAATTTTGAAATGATTCGTTGCCAGAATATCGAGGACCTTATTTACGCGTCCCGGTAACTCCTGCACGAATTCTTTTGCCTCGATGGCAGCAGCAAAGATATTACCAGGCGTCGCATCTTTGATCATGCGTCGCTGCATGATCTCATAAGCATGCGCACGGATCGCGGCGTTCGGATCGAATTCGGGATCGAGCGCCCGGCCTATGTCATCGAGGTTAAGCAAACACTTGGCAAGCATTGTCAACTCACTCGGCATCCGTAACCCATTTTCACTGCAGATCTGTGAAAAATCAAGTATGATCTTTCCGACTTGAATGGTCTCGACGCTTGCTCCAACCTGCGCATTGATAAGCTCGGTGATGTTTCTTTGGAAGTCATTGTAATTGAGCTCTTGCTCGAGGCCTTCAACTCGGTCACCAATTTTGAGAGCAATTTCTGTTGCCTGATCGCTGCGTGACTCGCTGATTGCCAGCAACAACCGGAGCAGTTTTTCCTGAATCGCCTGGGAGATCCGGCCGATCATTCCCATGTCGAGCAAGCCGAGTTTGCCATCATCCGTAATGAAGATGTTGCCGGGATGTGGGTCGGCATGGAAGACACCGTCGACGAGTATTTGCTGGAGGTAGGCTTTGAACAGATCGTCCGCCAACGTTTTTCCATCAAGATCGAGATGGGCAAGCGGTCCAAGGGAGGTTATCTTTTTGCCCGTGACAAAATCCATCGTGAGTACGCGCGATGTCGTATAGTCTTCGACAGGTTTCGGTATAACGATGCGATCGAACTCCTTGAGGTTGTTGCCGATCTCGATCAGGTTGCGAGACTCCTGTCGGTAGTCAAGCTCACGTGCAAGATTCTTACGAAATTCGGCAAGCATCTGTACAAAGTGCTGCCGTTTTCCCATCTCTGTATGCTCGTCTAGAAACTCGGTGATGTCTTGCAGAGCACCCAGATCAGTGTTGAGCTCCTCCCGCATGTTGGGTCGCTGCACCTTAACAACGACATCGCGTCCCGGCCTGCCATCCGCAGTCGTGCGCATACGTGCATGATGTACCTGGCCGAGCGATGCCGTTGCAAGTGGAGTAGCTTCAAATTCAGAGAACGCTTTTGAAAGCCTAACGCCGAGTTCCTCCTCGACGATCTTTTCAACCTCGCCAAAACTGAATGGTGAGATATTATCCTGAAGTTTTGCAAGCGCCTTGGTATAAGCTGCCGGCAGCAGATCGGATCTGGAGGAGAGTACCTGACCGATCTTGACATAAATCGGCCCCATCGCTTCCAGATCGGCGGTGAGTTCTTCGGCCTTCGTTTCAACTTCTGGATTGTCCGAATCCGTTAGTACTTTCGGATCTTCGCCGAGTGCTGCATCAAGTCCTGACGAAGTAACGAGGTCCGTCCTTCCATACTTCACGAACAACATCGCGATATCTTTATAGCGCTTTAGATACTCGGGCTTTAGTGTGATCGACATGCTCGAAGTGGAAAAGTGAATGTTTTGAGGCCGATGCTACATAAAGTATGCCTTTCTTTTGCGAAGCAGCGCATGGCGGTAATGTTTGGTAAGGTACGTGTCATTGACAAAGAGGGCTCAAATTCGTTTGACTTGCCGAACTCATTTTGGCACAATTGCGGTTTTGCACCGTAATTTTGCGAGTCGTTAGGTTCGGATTTCTCAAAAACGAGGTTCGGATCCCCAAAACACGGGCAAATCCTGCTGATTTGATCTTTCGCCAACCACGCTGCAAGACAGGGTGGCTGTTCGCCTTTTTCATTCGAAGTAAACCTGAGAGTTAGAGCGCTATGGCATTTATGAATAAGATGCGTGACAGTATGCCGGTGGTTTTCGCCGGGCTGGCAGGCGTCTTCCTTTTGATGATCGTGTTTGAGTGGGGCGGCCAGGGCCAGCTTTTCAGGAGTTCGGGGCCCGATGGAGAAACTGCCGGCACGGTCAATGGTCAACCGATCCTCTTTAAGGATTATCAGGCGGAGATCACCAACGGCACCGAAAGCGCCAAGCAGCAGCAGAAAAAGACCGATCTGACCGAAGCAGATGTTGCGCAGGTTGAAGACCAGGCCTGGCAGAATCTTGTTACGCGCGCACTGATTCGCGTCGATATGCAAAAGCTCGGGATCACCGTCACCGATCAGGAGATTCGTGACCAGATCTACGATAATCCACCGGAATTCGCTCGCCGGCAATTTACCGATTCGCTCGGGGTATTCCATCAGCAGGAATATCTCGCGGCAATTCGAAATCCAAAGAATGATACGATGGTGCGCAAGGCGTTGATCGACCCAACGCGCGAACAGTTGCTATTTTCAAAGTGGCAAAATCTTGTCGCCGCCTCGGTGCGCGTGACCGATGCTGATCTGTGGACACGCTTCGACAACACGACTTCGAAGGCCACGATCGAATTCGTGAAGATCTCTCCGAAACAGACGCCGAAGGATTTTGCTGCGCAAGTCACCGATGCGGAGATCAAAAGTTACTACGATGCGCACGATTACCAATTCAAGCGCGACGAAACGCGGAAGATAAAATTTGTCGTCTTTCAGGAGATGCCAACCGCGAAGGACAGCATCCTTTCTGTCGAGAAACTTGGTACCATTAAGGAAAAATTGCAGGCTGCACCGATCGCAGAAGCCGATTCGGTTGCCAAGGAATTAACGGCCGATTATAGCGACGAGCTTTATAAGCCTGCAACAGTCATGACGCCAACCGAGTGGGGCAATTCACCGGATGCAGCTAAGCTCGAGACAGCTCAGGCAGGCGAAACCTTCGTCAATGTCAAAGGTGCAGAAGCGACGGTTAGCCGTGTGATCTCTGTGACCGATACTGGGGCGCAATTTTTTCATGCGCGACACATTCTGATCGGCTTTGGGCAGCCTGAAAACAAGGATAGCGCAAAGGCGCTCGCCGACAAGATCTATACGCAACTGAAATCGGGACCCGACTTTGTAACCCTTGCACACCAGTATTCTTCGGATCCAGGTTCTGCAAAACGTGGCGGTGACCTGGGCTGGATCGGCCCTGGTAAGTTTGTCAAAGAGTTTGAGGCTGTTGCCAATTCGGCTCCACTCAATCAGATTCAACCGCCCGTCGCATCCCAATTTGGTTACCATATCATTGACGTGCTCGGCAGGACAAAACGTAAGTTAGTGGTGGTGTCTGTCCCAGTAAGTATCAAAGCGAGTTCGCAAACGCTAAAGATGCTTGGGCAACAGGCCCAGATCTTCCATGACGCTGCGACGAAGGGGGACTTTGACAAAGTTGCTGCTGCCTCCAAGTACCATGTGGTAACAGAGGCGCCGCCCATTACGAAAAAGGGTCAGGCCATGTTTGGGAGTAAAGAAGTGAATGATTGGATCTTTGAGGCAAAAAAAGGGGAAGTCTCTTCGCCAATGACGATCGCGGCAGCACACATGATGATTGTCGCGCAAGTTACCGATGTTCAGCCTGAGGGTGTGAAGCCGCTTGATGAGGTAAAGGAGCAGATCAGGATGATGGTGGCAAGGCGCAAACGTGTTGATGCCGCCGCACCCGAAGCTAAGCAGTTGAGAGCGATGCTCGGCCCTAACGATGATCTGAGTAAACTTGCGGCCAGCGATTCGAGCCTCAAAATGCAGCAGGCTACGATCGGACCAGCCGAATCCGCACCGGGAATCGGTACGGAATACGCGATCAATAGTGCTGCTTATAGTTTGAAGCCGGGTGAGATCAGCCAGCCGATCCGTGGCGAAAATGCTTATTACATCGTGAAGCTTATAAGCCTTGCACCTGCAACAAAAGAGCAATTTGCTCAGCAGAAGCCAACCTTGCTTAAAACGCTGTTGCAGGAAAAGCAGCAGCGATTCATTACCCAATGGATCGAAAAGGCAAAGGAGAATGCAAAGATCGTTGATTATCGATCGAAGAAGTAAATTCGCCGATCGACAGAATGTTGAATGGACCGTCGGACGTTTCGTCTGACGGTCTGTTCATTTTAGTCCCGTAATATTATGCGAAAGTTTGTCCTGCTTCTTTTTGCGTCGTTGATTGCCATGCCTGGTTTGAGTGCTGCGCAGCTGCCCGGAAACCAGCATTCTCCCGCAACTGCTCAGGACGATACAACCGCCGTGGGGTATGTTAATCATGTTAAGATCAGCCGTGCCGATTATAGACATGAGGTCGATCGGACGGTACTTGAACTCGAAGCCTCGACGAATTCCAGTGAGGTTTCGGCAGAAGAGCTTTCGAGTGCGCGCGCGATCGCGTGGGATCATATTCTCACAAGACTCCTGATCAAGGCCGAGGCAGCAAAACTTGGGATCGATCCGAATCGTGATTCGGTGTTCGCCGACCTTATCCGCAATCCACAAGAGTTTATGCGGAAGCAATTTACCGATTCGCTCGGTCAGTTTCATCGGATAGAATTCGAACGGGCCATGCACGATCCGCGAAATGATTCGATGCTTCGTTCAGGCATAGTCGAACCGATGCGAGACGTGAAATTGTTTGAGGAATGGCAGCTGGCAATGTCGGCGGTGGTGCTCATCACGGATCCGGAGCTCTCCGAAGCATTCAAAGCCCAAATTGACCACGCGGATATCGAGTTGCTCAAGATATCCCCGACCGACTCGCTTTCAACTTTTATCCCAAAGGTAACAGGCGCGCAGATTGCCGACTACTACGTCTCGCATCAATTATTGTA
Organism: Kapaibacterium sp. (SeqCode); assembly: GCA_038240295.1. Taxonomy (GTDB): domain Bacteria; phylum Bacteroidota; class Ignavibacteria; order Palsa-1295; family Palsa-1295; genus JABDDM01. The sequence continues at coordinate 3,063 of JBBSDW010000111.1, read as the reverse complement.
TCGGCATCCCCGAGAGCGATTCGTCGAATTCGTTCTTTTTCCAGCGGTACTTTCTTCGAGCGATTCGTTTGAATTCTCACGCAAAATGAATGCGATCGCCACAAAGATCGGTGGATCGAAAGAAAATTGGCAGCAAGCGGTGGACGCATTATCTCGTGACGACCGCTCCTCGCGTCTGGTCGAAGAACACAATCTAACATGGGCCGAACTGCCAGACACGCTTACTGCCGCACAACTTGGTAGCTTGAAACCTGGCAGCATCGTGACAACCTTTACGCCATTTGGTGCTAGGATCACGAGGATCACTGCAGTCAGCCATCAAGCGCACAAAGCTTTTCATGCGAGACATATCCTGATCGCCTTTGAGCATCACAGCCGCGACAGCGCACTCATGATCGCGACGGATCTCTATCACAAGTTAAAGAATGGTGCGGATTTTCGCTCGATGGCCGCAAAGTATTCCGAAGATCAGTCTTCACAGCAAAAGGGAGGCGATCTCAGTTGGGCCAACCAGGGGGTGTTTGTCAAGGAGTTTGAAGCGGTCGCACTGAAAGCAAAGCTTGACGAAATTGAGGCTCCAGTGGCTTCCGAATATGGCTATCACATCATCGAAGTGCTTGGCCGTTCCGATCTTGAGTTCAAGGGTGAGGCGATGGAGTTCACGCTTTCGAAAGAGCAGGCGATCGAGGGAGCGCGAGCACGGGCGAGCACGTTTTATGCGCGGGCGAAGAAATATGGGTTCGATACAACTGCCGACGCCGATCGGTACGAAGTGATCAGGAACATTGCTGAATCGCGTGGGGAGAACCCGATCTTCGGCAGCCCAGGATTTTCAGCGCAGATCGAGAGGTCTAAACTCAATCGGATCATCCCGCCGTTCTATGCAAAACTTCAGCATGCGATCGCTGTCGCTCGCGTTACGCGAATTGATTCGGCTGGGACCTCCACGTTGAGTGAAGCTTCCGAGGATATTCGTCTTCGGCTGGCAAAGCAACTTTGGGTCGCCTCCGCCCAAACGCGCGCCGAAACGTTGCACGCTCGTATCGGGACTTCGGGTAAACTTGACAGCACATTCGTTGCGAACAGCGGCATGCAAGCTCAGCGATTGACGATCGGACCGGAGCAACTGATACCAGGTATCGGCCGTGAGTACCGGGTAAACGCCGCGGCCTTCGCGGTTCCTGTTGGTCAGGTAAGCAGTGTCATCAGGGGTGAGAATGCTTATTACATCGTCAAGGTCGACAAGCGCAAACTTGCAACTGCGAATGATCTCGACCGGGGCAAGTCTCAATTTCGGGAAAAAATGCTGAAGGACCGGCAACAGAGGGTGCTCTCGCAGTGGGTCGCCAATGCAAAAGCACGTGCCGAGATCATAGACCTTCGCGCAGAAGACGAATAAAAAAAGAGCGGACCTCACGGCCCGCCTTAGGAGAAAAGATCAGATCGCAGAAAGCAATTTCTTGCCAGCCGGAAATTTAAGCGAGGGCTTCGACCGATTCAGCCGCCTTTTTGAAGACGTCAACCAGGTCAAGCTTCTCCCAACTGAACTCGTCGCGACCAAAATGGCCGTATGCCGCAGTCTTCTGGTAGATCGGGCGTCGAAGATCGAGTCGGCTGATAATTCCTTTCGGAGTCAGGTCGACATTCTCCTCGATCATTTTTGCGAGATCTTCGTCGGAAATTTTTCCGGTGCCATGCGTATCGACGTTGATCGACACGGGATTTGCAACTCCGATCGCATAAGCAACTTGCACCGTGCACTCATGTGCGAGCCCGGCCGCAACAATATTCTTCGCAACGTGTCGCGCTGCGTAGGCCGCAGAGCGATCGACCTTTGAAGGGTCCTTGCCTGAGAATGCACCGCCGCCGTGTGGTGCGCGGCCTCCGTAGGTATCCACGATGATCTTACGACCGGTGAGACCCGTATCGCCGTGCGGTCCGCCGATCTCGAAATTGCCCGTCGGATTGACGTGGATGATCGTCGAAGCATCTCTGAGGCTCTCGGGAATAATTTTGTTGATCACGTGCGTGATGACATCGGTCCTGATCTGAGCCTGGGTGACGTTCGGATCATGTTGTGTCGAAACGACTACCGTGTGAACGCGTACGATCGTTCGTCCGTCGTATTCAACCGTAACCTGGGATTTTGAATCGGGCCGGAGATAGGGCATGAGGTGATTCTCATTCTTGCGAATGTAGGCAAGGCGCTCTACCAGTTGATGTGCGTAGCTGATCGCGGCCGGCATGTAATTCGGCGTTTCGTTTGTCGCATAGCCAAACATCATTCCCTGATCGCCTGCGCCACCCGTGTCGACGCCCATCGCAATGTCTGGTGACTGTGAATGGATCGCCGTCAGCACACCGCAGGAATTACCGTCGAACATATATTCGGCCTTCGTATAGCCGATGCTGTTGATCACGCCTCGCACGACATCCTGAATATTTACGTAAGCCTTGGTCGTGACTTCACCGCCAACGACGGTCAAGCCCGTAGTAACGAACGTTTCGCATGCTACGCGTGAATTTGGATCCTGCGCAAGCATCGCATCGAGTATGGCGTCAGAGATCTGGTCGGCGACTTTATCAGGATGGCCTTCCGAAACCGATTCAGAGGTAAATAAATATGACATCTCTCTTGTCGAATGTTAGGTGTAACGCAGGCAGGGGCCTGCAAATGGGTGCTCAGTCTGTAACAAACTGCACACGATCAGAGCTTGAACAGCACGGCTTACACAAACACATGTTTTGGAAAAAAAGAGCGCGAGTTTCTAAAGCTTTTTCATCAGTTGCTCAGGCTTGATGAAAATATTTTCAGCTTTCTCGTGCACAGTGCCAAAAGTTTTAGTATGTTGCAGGTAATCGAAGTGCATCGGAACCGGATCTCGCCCGACTTTTGGAGCGATCGCACTTTGGGGCTCGCAAGCACGTACCTTCTAAGCGTGCTCGCGGCAATGAGTTGGTTGAATCATGGTGCATCCCTTTTGCCTTGATAGGGATGACGAAAAAAAGAAACGCGACGCACCCACGCCTACGTGAGTGCGCCAAAAATATACGAGCGCATCG
>JBBSDW010000110.1:0-11172 GCA_038240295.1 Kapaibacterium sp. (SeqCode) | reverse complement strand
TGTCACACCGGCGCAGCCGGTGACAACGGCAAAGGTTGTCGCTCCAGCGAAGGTCGCGTCAGTTGGGTCGAAGCCTACTGCCACTAAGCCGGCGACACCCGCCAAGAAAGCCGCTCCAGTTAAAGCGGTAGCTAAAGCGAAGCCCGCTCCGGCACCAAAAGCCAAACCGGCCGCGCACAAACCGGCTGCGAAGGCAAAGCCCGTTGCCGCAAAGTCTGCAAAGAAAAAATAGCTGGAGGGAGCGCGAGTCTTGACTTGCGCTCCATTTGGTTGTTGGCGAACGAGTGCCTTAATGTAAGCTGGGCTTTTAAGCGGGCGTATACTAGCGGCGCAAGCTGAAGCTCGCGCTACGTTGCGTTTGGGTGCGACGGTTGCTGAACTTAGCCTTCCGATTTTGCTTTCATACTCCATCACGAAACTTTCGCCCGATTGGCTCAGCCCGAGATCGAAAAGGAGCAACGACGAACAAGCTGGAAGCGGGGCCGCAAACGAGCTTCCCGGCCTCGCGTTCGAGGCAAGTTGCCGGCCTCGGCCAATATTAAGATCGCACTGCTTGTCGGTTCTGTTTTCGTCGTACTCGGGACACTCGTCTACTCCCATCGTCTCGTCGATGAACTGAAGAACCGCGAATACCGGGTTGCCAAACTGTTTGCAGAGGCATTACGCTACCGATTTAATTCGGATTCGTCAGACGATTCCCTTTATCTCATGATCGTCGGCTACGCCTCAAACAGCGGTGTGCCGATCATGCTTACCGACCGGCAGAACACACCAGCCGTTCATCTCTTCGAGAAATTCAACTTTAATGTTCCCTTCGATACGACTCTCGATAGCGTAAGTCAAGTCGAATATCTGAAAGAGCAGATGCGCGCGATGGATGTCACCTATCAACCGGTGCCCATCTCCTACACCGATCCCGCAACGAAGACAGAGTCAATTACGAATTACATTCACTATGGCGATAGCCTGGTCCTTGGTAAAGTCGAATCGCTGCCGCTCATACAGCTTTTGCTCGGAGCCGTGATCGTGGTGATCGGTTATCTCAGTTTCTCGTATCTCAAACGAAGCGAGCAATCGAATATCTGGGTTGGAATGGCGAAAGAGACAGCGCATCAACTTGGTACGCCGCTCTCGAGTCTGCTCGGTTGGGCGGAATTTCTCAGGCTCTCGGCCGACCAGCCAATGGAAGTCGTGAAGATTGCCTACGAGATCGATCGGGATATCGAGCGGCTCAATCGCATTGCCGTTCGTTTTTCAAAGATCGGTTCGATCCCGGATCTCAAGCCGCAGAATGTGGTAACGATCATCTCCGATGTGCTTGCCTATTTCGAAGGACGCCTGCCGCAGCTTCGAAAGAACATTCGCCTCGAGCTCGATACTTCGGATGACGAGATCATCCTGCCACTCAATCGCGAACTCTTCGAATGGGTCTTGGAGAACCTGATCAAGAATGCTTTTGAAGCAGTCGAATCGGATTCCGGACTTATCAGTGTAAATATTCATCGCAACATTGCAGCGGGCACTGTGCTGATCGATGTAAAAGATACGGGAAAGGGCTTTGATATGCGGCGGCGACGGGATATCTTCCGTCCTGGTTTTTCGACCAAATCGCGTGGGTGGGGCCTCGGGTTGAGTCTCTCTAAGCGCATCATTCAGGAGTACCACCACGGACGTCTGTTCGTCAAAGAAAGCGCGCTCAATGAGGGGACGACGTTTCGGATTAAACTGCGATTGGCAAGTTGAGACGTAAATTTGAACTTCACCGGTGAGCATGGCATCGCACTGAACTTACGACATGGCCGAAGTCCGATTATCGAACGTTGAGAAACGCTACAGCGAAGATGCCTTTGCAGTAAAAGGGGTGAGCTTTGCGGCGAACGATGGTGAGTTTGTCGTGCTCGTTGGGCCGAGCGGTTGTGGGAAATCGACGACGCTTCGGATGATCGCGGGTCTCGAAGAACTTACGGGTGGGACGATCGAGATCGGGGGCATTGTCGTCAACGATCTTCAGCCGAAGGATCGCGATGTCGCAATGGTCTTTCAGAACTACGCGCTTTATCCTCACATGACGGTCTTCGAAAATATGGCCTTCCCGTTAAAGATGCGGAAGGTTGCGAAATCGGAAATCACGCAGCAAGTGACGGATGCCGCAAAGTTGCTGAGTATCGAACATCTCCTGAAACGCAAACCGAAAGAACTCTCGGGCGGAGAACGTCAGCGCGTCGCCGTGGGCCGTGCGATCGTCAGGCGGCCGAAGGTCTTTCTTTTCGACGAACCGCTAAGCAATCTTGACGCAGCACTCCGTACACAAATGCGCGCGGAGCTAAAGCGCTTGCAACGCCGGCTTGGTGCGACGATGCTTTACGTGACGCACGATCAGGTTGAAGCGATGACGATGGGAGATAAGATCGCCGTGATGAACAAGGGTCTACTCGAACAATTTGGGACGCCTTCGGAAATTTATGAATCGCCCGCGAGTGCCTTTGTCGCAAGATTCCTGGGTTCGCCGCCCATGAATTTGCTCGATGGGAAGATCGAGAATGGAATGTTCAAATCGGCATCGCTAACCATCGGCACCAACCGTGACATTCCCGGGGAAGTCTTTCTCGGAGTCCGACCGGAGAAAGTGCGTCTGGCTGCGAATACCAATGTCGGCGCAAATGGATTCGTCAGCGGTAAATTATTGCTCGTCGAGCCGGTCGGAAGTCTGACGCATTATTATGTCGAAGTGCCCGAATCGGTCGGAGGGACGTTTGTTGCGAGCGTGCACGACCCGGGTGGGGCGGCATCTGCCGCAACTTATACGCTCGGCGAAATGGTTACTATGGAGGTGCCTGCAACGCAGTTGCACCTGTTCGACCGCAAGTCGGAACAGAGGTTGTCGTAACGGATCTTTTCGAGAGGCTGCTGCTCACCGCCTCTTCGAGCGATCAAATTAACATCGAGGTGCCGGACATATGGCCTATGCTTCGTCTGGCGCTGGTTATCAAAATAAATTATTTCATACTATTATGGAAACACCAAATCATCCATTGCTATCGGTCCACCAAAGCAATCGTACATCTGTCTTCGTCGATGGCGAGAACGCCTACTACGCGCAACGCTCCTTAGGCTGGTTCTTTGATCCGCGCAAACTTCTTGACTTCTTTACCCAGGGTTCGACGATCGGCGATGCTTTTTGGTACGCCTCTCAAAAAATGCCGCCCGATCCACGCGAGCAACGCTTTTACGGTTACCTCAATCATGCGGGCTACACGGTCCGGATGAAGAGCATCAAGTATTTCCGCGACGAAGCTTCCGGCGAACTCACGCGCAAGGCGAATCTCGATCTCGAACTCGCGATCGATCTTTTCACAACGATCGCCCAATATGACACAGCAGTGCTCGTCACAGGCGACGGAGATTTCGAACGCGCAGTAGAACTACTCCGAAGCTACGGCAAACGAGTGATCGTTGCATCGACCCAGGAGACGATCGCCCGCGAACTTCGCAACGCCGTCGGCAAACATTTCTTCGATCTCGCCGGGATTCGTCCATTCATCGAGCGCTTTGTTGCACCATCGACCGAGATGGTGAAGGAAGAACTGGTTTAAGAAGGTGTGGGCCAGGTGTGGGTCACATCGCAGCCTACGCGAAATACACGACGAAACGGAGGCGCGCTATCCGAAAAGGCTTTTATAATTCACGATTCGAATTCTTCCCTTGAAAAAATCCTTTACACCTGTTCTAAGCTTTTTGCATGCTTAGAAACAGGGTAAAATAAGCATGGCGCTAGCGGTGGCAGAGGTTAAGGAAAAGCGGAAGAGAAAGTCAGAAATTGCGGCACTTGAGCCTCCGCCGGGGATCGCTGCGGCCCTCAAACGATCGCTTCCCTCCGCAAAGCGGCCTATAATTGCTCGCGGCGTCCGCGTAAATAATCTCAAGAACGTCTCGCTCGAACTTCAGCGTAATAAGCTGATCATCTTTTCGGGAGTTAGCGGTTCGGGCAAATCTTCGATGGCCTTCGATACGCTTTATGCCGAAGGTCAGCGGAGATATGTCGAATCGCTTTCGGTCTATGCGCGGCAATTTCTGGAACGGATGCAGAAGCCCGATATGGATTCGATCTCGGGGATCAGTCCTGCGGTCGCGATCGAGCAAAAGACGATGACGCGTAATCCTCGGTCGACCGTCGGCACAACTACCGAGATCTACGATTATCTCCGCTTACTTTATGCGCGCATCGGAAAGACGTTTTGCGTAAACTGCGGACGTCGTGTGGTGAAAGATACGCCGAAGACGGTGATTGATTCAATCGCTGCGCAATCGCAGAACGGCGATAAGTTTTACATTCTCTTTCCGATGCACCGCCATCAGGATCGGACGCTCGACGAAGAATGGCAGAATTTGCGCAGCCAGGGATTTTTCAGGATCGTCATTGCAGGCGAAAGCCGCGTGCTCGATCTTTCCGAAGAAACACCGCGCGCACTGCAGCCAACTGAAGCACGCATTCTGATTGACCGGCTTGTGTGGCGCCCCGAAGATGACACACTTCGCTCGCGAATCGCCGATAGCATCGAAGCTGCGTTTCGTGAAGGCGGCGGTAAAGTCATCGTGGCGTATCTCGATCCCTCAGGAACGACGCGTGAGGAGATCTTCAGCGAAAATTTCGAATGCGCACATTGCGGCATTCCATACGAGGAGCCGGAGCCGCGACTCTTCAGCTTTAACAATCCCTTCGGCGCCTGTCCTGAATGTCAAGGGTTTGGCAGGGCAATTGGCATCGATACCGATCTCGTGGTGCCGGATAAGAGCAAGTCGCTCCGAGTTGGCGCGATCATGTGCTGGACGTCGCAAAAATTTTCGGAGCATTGGCGTGCGCTGATGTCGATCGCGAAGGAAGCAAAGCTCAACGTCGATATTCCGTTCGGTGCGCTTTCCGAACGTGAGCGGCGCATCGTCGAGGAAGGCTATGGAGAGAAGTTCATTGGCCTCAACGGATTTTTCCGAATGATCGAGGAGCAGACCTACAAGCTCCACTATCGCGTGCTCCTTTCGCGTTATCGGGGATATACGACCTGCCCGAAATGTCACGGCTCACGCTTGCGGCCTGCTGCGATGAATGTGAAGGTTGGCGAACGGACGATCCACGACACCGTTCGAATGACGATCCGTGAAGCGAGCGAAGCATTCGAACAGATCGAACTGACGCCTCATGAACTTGCGATCGCTGAAAGAATTCTCGAAGAACTTCGCAAGCGATTGCGCTATCTCGATGAAGTCGGCCTCGAATATCTTACGCTCGACCGGCTTTCAAACACGCTCTCGGGCGGTGAATCACAGCGTATCAATCTTGCATCATCGCTCGGCAGCGCCCTTGTGGGAGCGCTCTACGTGCTCGATGAGCCGAGCATCGGCTTGCATCAGCGCGACACCGCGAAACTTCTGACAATACTAAAACGTGTTCGCGATCTTGGCAACACCGTGATCGTTGTCGAGCACGATGAAGAAGTTATCCGCTCTGGTGATGAGATCGTCGACTTCGGACCGCACGCGGGCGAAGAAGGCGGCAAGATCATGTTTCAAGGATCGCCGGCTGATCTCGAATCGGCAAAGGGACTTGATTCACTCACCGGTGATTACCTGCGCGGCACGCTCGCTATTCCGATCCCCAAAAAGCGCCGAAAGGTCTCGCTCAATAATTCGATCGAGGTGATGGGCGCGAGTGAGAATAACTTGAAATTTATCGACGTCAAGTTTCCACTGAATGTGTTCACATGCGTGACCGGAGTATCGGGTTCGGGAAAATCAACGCTCGTGCATAGCATCCTTTACGCAGGACTGAAGAAGCAGAAGAACGAGAACGTCGGGCAGGTCGGCTCGCATAGTGATATCATTGGCGGCGATCAGGTGCAACACATCGAACTCGTCGATCAATCGCCCATCGGCCGCACGCCGCGTTCGAATCCAGCGACCTACATTAAAGCATTCGATCTGATACGGGATGCGTTTGCAAAAACGGTTTATGCAAAACAGCGCGGCTGGAGTCCTGGATATTTTTCGTTTAACATCCCAGGTGGACGTTGCGAGGCCTGCCAGGGCGAAGGCTTTGTGAAAGTCGAGATGCAATTTTTGGCCGACATGTATCTTGAGTGTGATTCCTGCGGCGGTAAACGCTATAAACAGGAAGTGCTCGACGCAACGCTGCATGGGAAGTCAGTTGTCGATGTGCTGAATATGACGGTCGGTGAGGCTGTGAAATTCTTCGTAGAAGAAAAGAGGATCGCCGCTCGTTTTCAAGTGCTCGATGATGTTGGGCTTGGCTATATGCGGCTCGGTCAACCCGCCACGACCCTTTCGGGCGGTGAAGCACAACGCGTGAAGCTCGCCGCGCATCTTGCCGAGGCGCAGGATGAGCCGACGCTTTTTATCTTTGATGAGCCGACGACCGGTCTGCACTTCGATGATATCGCAAAACTTCTGAAGGCGCTCAATGCACTTGTCGATTCCGGCCATACGGTGATCGCGATCGAGCATAATCTTGATGTTGTCAAAGCAGCCGATTGGGTGATCGACATTGGCCCCGAGGCGGGAGCGCTCGGTGGTGAGATCGTCTTTACTGGCACTCCCGAAGAGATCATCAAGGAGCCGAAATCCTATACAGGAAAATTTCTCGCGCCGATGCTCACAAAGCGTCGATCGTAAAGAGCCAGTTTGCAAACGCCTCACGCACGCACCATTCTACTTATCGCAGGCGAAGCCTCCGGCGACAGGATCGCAGCACGTGCGATCCGAGCTGCGAAAAAGCTGGCGTCTGAGAACGACGAGCGATTGAACTTCATCGGCGTCGGCGGCGATGGATGCGAAATGGAGGGCATGCGATGCATCTATCATGCGCGAGATATGTCGGTCGTCGGACTTATCGAAGTCCTGCGACGTGCAAGTTTTTTCCGCGAAGCACTCAAGCGAGTGACAGCGCTGATGGATGATCCCACAGCAAAACCTGACACGGTCGTGCTTGTCGATTATCCTGGCTTCAACATGCGGATCGCGCGCGAGGCAAAGAAGCGCGGGATCAGAGTTGTATGGTATGTGAGTCCGCAAGTGTGGGCCTGGCATAAATCGCGATTACCCGAACTCGTGAAGCTTGTCGACGAGATGCTCGTTATCTTTCCATTCGAAGAAAAACTTTATCGCGATGCGGGACTCAAGAATGCGCATTTCATCGGACATCCACTTATGGAAATCATTGATGAAGAATCGCATCGCTACTCGGGGAAAGAAGCGTTTGCTAAGAAGCACGATCTCGATGCCAATAAAGATTGGCTCTTGATATTTTCTGGTAGCAGATCGGAAGAAGTTCGGAGGTTGCTTCCAACGCTCTCAAATGCAGCGATCGCGATAGCTTCGAAGCATAACATGCAGCCGATCGTCGTGGAAGCTCAATCGATCGAACCGGCGTACTATGAACGCTATTTATCGCAGCCAATAACGCGCTTTCGCGATCACGATGCTGTGCACGAATTGATGCATCACTCACGATTGGGTTTGCTCAAGAGCGGCACAACCACACTCGAGGCCGCGTTACTCGGACTGCCTGGGATCATCTGCTATAAAACGCATCCGCTCACATTCGCGATCGGCAAACGAATGGTGACGCTTCCTTATATCGGGCTTGCAAACATTGTTATCGGACGTAAGTTGTATCCGGAGCTGTTGCAATCGGAATGCAATGTGACTCAACTTTCAGTAGAGGCTGACGAAGTACTCACGAGCGAACGTGAATTTCGCACTTCACTTCGAGGACTCGGCAACGCACTTCGTTCGCAGGGCGAGCCGACATCCGTTCGCGCTGCGCGAGCGATCTTGAACTACAAGCCATGAACTACCGCGAATGATCAGGACACTTTTGCCATTTGCGGCGACGATGCTTGCGAAAACACTTCGCGTCCGCTGGCAGGGGAGTGCGATCCCCGCGAGCAGCGTCGTCATGTTCTGGCATGGCAAGATGTTCGCCGGATGGTATTTGATGCGAAAGCTGAATCCCGTTGGACTTGTCAGCGCAAGTAAAGATGGAGAGTATCTTGCGAGTGTGTTGGACAAATGGGGATATCAATGTGTGCGAGGTTCGACAAAAAAGAAGGGCGTTGAGGCGCTCGAAGTTGCCATCGAGCTTGTCCGTACCGATTCTGCTGAGACGATCGTGATAACGCCGGACGGTCCGCGAGGTCCGAGACACAAGTTTCGTCGAGGCGCGTTCGTCGCAGCGCGTGAACTTGGGCTGCCACTTTATCTTGTCGATATTCAATATGGATCGAGCAAGAAACTAAAAAGTTGGGATATCTTCGAAGTGCCGGCGCCATTCTCGAAAGTGACCGCCACAGTTTATCCTTTGCGCCTTGATGATTTTCCCAATGGGGCAAAAGAACAATACGCCTGGATCGATCGTGAGATCACGATGGGACAAATTCCGCGAGAGGTGATGCGCGGATGAGGCTAATGAATTTTCTGAATCCCTACAGTTACCTGATGCGCCTTCGCAGAAAAAGGCGCACCAATAAAATCACGGTTGACATTCCGATTATCTCGATCGGCAACCTTACGATGGGCGGCACAGGCAAGACTCCGCTCACGATGGCGATCGCGAAGCATCTTGAGCATCACGAGTTGAAAGTTGCGATCGTCCTGCGTGGCTACGGTCGATCTTCGAAAGGGCAGATCCTCGTGCTGGATCAACGTGCCGACGAGGTGGGTGATGAAGCACTTAGTTACAAACTTGCCGTACCAGACGCCATCGTGATTGTCGATGAGAACAGAGCGAATGCTGCGGAGCGAGCACGAGCGCTTGGTGCGGATGTTGTGCTTCTTGACGATGGCTTTCAGCATATTGGCCTGAAACGCGATCTCAATATTTTGTTAGTAGACGTCGACGAAGGAGTCGGGACGGTGCTGCCATTTGGAAGGGCGCGTGAAGATATCAGCGCGGCACGTGATGCCGATATTGTGGTCTTTACGAACGTCGAAAGTGGGACACGTACATTAAAAGTCGCTGAGAAACTCCGACCGTTCATGAAGCCCGAAGCACTCGCTTCTGCATTGCACGCGTCTGCGGAGTCGCTTGAGCTGTTGCACACCGGGGTGCATTCTTCACCAGACGTGCTCGCAGGAATGCGGGTGCTTGCTGTTTCTTCTATTGCGCATCCTACGCGGTTCCATCGGCTCATTGCTGATTGCGGTGCCGTTGTGATGCTCCATGTGTTGCCCGATCACGCCGAATATTCCTCGCACGTCGTGCATCGGGCGATCGAGCAGGCCGAACGATCCAAAGCCGATCTGATCGTGACAACGACCAAAGACATGGTGAAAGCACGGCCTTATTATATGAAGGAGAAATCGAACGTGCCAGTTGTGATCCTGCACCACGCTCTGGAATGGATCGAGAATGGCAATGCGTTCTTCGATCGGATCGAGGAAGTTGCAATCCGTCAGAAAGTATGAGCATCAAGATTGGCTTAAGCTACGCACCAAAAGAGATTGAGAAGTATCAGCGATACACCGAAGCGCTGAAAAAGGCGGCCGTAAGGTTGGAAGAAGAGATCGAAGTGATCGATCTTTACGATGATCCATCGAAGATCGAATTGGTCGACGGTATCGTCTATACGGGCGGCGCCGACATCTCGCCTGAGCGTTACGGCAAGTCCGAAGAACTTTCGCTTTGCGACGATGACATCGACGAAGCACGCGACACAGCCGAGTATGAATTGGTACGCCTCGCCGAAGCGCGCGAGCTTCCGCAACTCGGTATCTGCCGAGGTGCGCAATTGCTCAATGTTGTGCATGGAGGCACACTCGTGACCGATATCGAACATTCTGGCGGCACCGCGCACAAAAAGATCGACGGCATCGATCGCCGACACAAAGTTAAACTCGATCCGGGTACGCTCATTCGAAAGATCATACGAGTTGGAGATGGCGAGATCAATAGTGCCCATCATCAAGGGATCGATCGGTTGGGCGCAGGACTTGTAGCCTCTGCACGAGCTGCCGATGGAACGGTCGAAGCCATCGAGCGCGCTGAGATGAAAGACGGCCCGTTCCTGCTCGCCGTGCAGTGGCATCCGGAGCGAATGAACTACGACGAGCAATTCGCGCACCCGATCTTCGAGTCGTTCTTATGGGAAGTCGCCGCCCAAAAGGTACTTAGTGCGCGCATGAAAAAATCAACGCCAAACAGGACCAGTAGCTAACGGACATTCAAATCCCGCATGGATTCGGGGTCCACTTCGCATCCCTATATTTGAAGGCTTGAACGAACATTTCTGTAGATGAAAAACACCATACCGGTTCTCCTTACGATCGTGCTTGTTATTGCGGGTTGTTCGACATCGACTACGCCCTCGAACAACAACAATAATAATAACGGCAACAACAATAACGGTAATCCCGCGGTTGGGATCGCTGGGCCATCGGTCGGATCGACATTTGTGTTTTTTAACACATGGACGGACACGCTGCACAATTATCTCACCGAACCGACCGCCGACACGCTGACGGTCCTGGCAAATAATGTGACATTCGGCAATCGCACAAACGTTCTGAAAGTGCTTGACAAGCATTACGATCCGAACACCTATCCGAATCTCATAAGCTTCGACACCTCATACTATGGCTATGATGACGGAGGCAATTTTTTCGAATACGACACCCTCTATACGGGGTGGTACGAATTCCCTACCAACGCATCGAGCAATCCGAGTGTGAGGCTCGGTCCCCATATTCTTCTGATCGGAGATACTACGTGGACGATCACAAGCGCGATGACTTTTAGTGGCGCTGATACGCTGATGGCGGCTAAACAACTTTTTCAGACACTCGACGTTACGGGTGTCACTCGTTCGGTATACGGCACGGACCAATATTTCAAGACATGGTACGCCAATTCGATCATGTTCCCGGTCCGCCAACGCGATTCTGCCATCGATTACAATGCTCACGGCAACGAAATCGGAACAACGCTCGTCGATAAAATGCTGAAGGCCTATTCGATCAAGTAGCAATTTGTTAATGTGGGGTACGCTTTAGCTTGCCCCGATCGATCTGCAAAAAGAGAAAGTACTCTTCGGAGTTTCGTAACCATGCGTCGCAACGTGAACGCAGAATCAAAGTGCGTTTGGGGCAAGCTAAAGCGTGCCC
>JBBSDW010000109.1:0-11264 GCA_038240295.1 Kapaibacterium sp. (SeqCode) | reverse complement strand
GATCGAACATCGAATACAAAAAATTACGCGTTCGGCGATCAGGCGAGCAACATCGACTTTACACAGACGATCCGCAACGCGCAAAAGCGAATGCTGACGGAAGGTGGAATCACGGGCGAAGGATCCTTAGGCGATCCAAACATTCGCTCGCTCGAGCTTTCGGAAGAAGACATCGAGGTTTATGAGACGGAGCACTTGACAAGCTGCGCAACAGTGCTCATGATTGATGTCTCGCATTCGATGATCCTCTACGGTGAAGACCGTATCACGCCAGCAAAAAAAGTTGGACTCGCACTCAGCGAACTCATCATGACACGCTATCCGAAGGATAGCCTCTACGTGATCACCTTCGGCGACGAAGCCAAACTTATCACGGTCAACGAGCTGCCATTTCTCGAAGTCGGACCCTATCACACGAACACGCGCGCAGGATTCAAACTCGCGCGGCAGCTTTTGCGGCGATCGGGAAATGCGAACAAGCAGATCTTCATGGTCACCGATGGCAAGCCTTCGGCAATGTTCGACGAGAGCGGAAGACTGTATAAAAACTCGTTCGGTCTCGATCCGAAGATCGTTAACAAAACACTCGACGAAGCCGTAGCCTGCCGCCGCGAGAAGATCACGATCACAACATTCATGATCGCGCAGGACCCTTATCTCATCAACTTCGTCGAAGAATTAACAAAAGCAAATCAGGGCCGCGCGTACTATTCGGGACTTAACGATCTCGGCCAGTTCGTCTTCGTTGACTACGTTAGGAATCGCCGGAAGAAGTATCCTGGATCGCGGGATTAGGTCACTCGACGAAAAATTTCAGGACACTTGTTTCCGCTCGAGTAGCGAGCTTGAGAAAATAAACTCCCGGGCCAACTCCAGCAAGAGCGTATGCGTGCTCGAAACTGCGAGAATCAAGCGTATCGCTTAGGAGCGATTTTACAAGTGAGCCAGTCTCGTTAATGATGTCGAGCTTTACTCTTCCGATCTCATGTCCAGCGCTGATGCCGATCTTGATCTCTCCATTGCGCACCGGGTTATTCTTGATACGAAGCTGCGTCCGAAGCGAAGTTGCTCCTGCGGGAACATCGAGCGTTTGACTCACAACTTTCTTGATCAGAGCTCCATCCGGATCGACGACGATAGAGTCTGGTGAAAAGCCGAAGTGCACCTGCGTTTGAGTGAGTGAAGTGGAATCGAGCCAGATCGGCACTCGTTCGGTCAGTCCTTTTTTGCGGGCTTCGATAATGAGTGGGAGTCTAAAAAAACCGTATTTGATGCTGTCCTGAATTTGCGAAATCGCGATCGAAACGTCGTTGCCGCCATGATGCGAGGTGATCTTTAACTGCGGGTAGCCGGTACCGAATACCCACTTGTTAAAGAACCAGCCGAGGTCCTGACCGGTAGCCGATTCGAAATCGTATTCAAGATCGAAACTTGTCGCGGTGCTGTAGGCATGTCGGTCGCCGTAGGTTCTGATCGCATGAAAGAATAGCGAATCGCCGAGTAAATACCGGAGCATCCCAAGCACGGCCGCGCCTTTTTGATAGATGATCGGCGAAGGATAGTTATTACGAGGTTTCGTATGGTTTGGGGCGCCGTACATCGCGATCGTAGAGCCATTGGCGATCGCTCCGGCAATATTCGAATGCTGCTTCGACCAATAGCTGGCGACGCCATTGAACCGCTCCAGCACCAGCGACTCGCTGAACGTTGCGAACCCTTCGTTGAGCCACGCGTCGTCGAATGTTTTGCAGGTCACGCGGTCGCCCCACCATTGATGCGAAAGTTCATGCTGGGCAGTCGTGCTCGAGGCATTGATCGCGCTCGGGTCGAGCGTGATCATCGTCTGGTGCTCCATCGATCCAAAGGGCGCCATTACGTAGCCAACTTTTTCGAAGGGATATTTACCGTAGAGCGAGTCAAAAAATGCAAGCGCTGGCGCAACATAGGTTGTCATCTCCTTCCGAATAGCGAGCGTATCCTTCGCGAAAGCATATACTTCGAAGGGCAGGGAAAGCGAGTTAGTGATGTCGAGTTTTTGAAAGCCGCCGGTTGCGAAGGTCAGTAAGTATGTCGCGATCGGGTTCGATTCATGCCAGTGATATCCATCCTCCGTTTTCGTCGGGAGCACTCCGAGGAACGTGCCGTTCGAGGCAACAACCTCCGAGTCGGGGACAAGAAAGATAAAATCGACGGAATCGGCTTTATCGTCCGGCAGATCGTAACATGGGAGCCAATGTCTTGTGCAGGAGATGTAGGGCGCGCTAAAGCCCACGCCCATCGCGAAGAGCATTCCGGTCGAATCTGATACGCCGCCCCATGGGAACGAGCCGCCTTCGCTCATGCCCTTGCCGTGATAATAGGTGCTGATCGAAAACAAAGCTCCGTTCGCGATCTGCGGTATGGTTACGAAATAGGCGCCATTTGAATCGGAGGCGAACGGGCCTTTGATGGCCGCTCCGCCGATCAAAATGCTATCGATCGTTAGAAATTTCGCATGCTGGAGAATTTGCGTCAGCGCCGTTTGCGCCCGCCCCGTCATCGTGACCACGCCATCTATTGAATCGTGTACGCGGTCAAGATGAATGATTGCTTTGTAGTAGGTAACGTCGTAGCCTTTGTCCTGCCCGAAGGCATGTGAACTACAAAGTCCCGAAAACGCGAAGATGAATAAAAGCGAAAGAATTCTTACGCGCATGAATCGTTTGCTAAAAAGCGAAGAGAAATGTCTTGTGCTCATTCGAACTTAGAGCGGTTGTGAAGAAGTTCTACCGTTCAATGCCTGAGATCATAAATATCGAAACGAACGAACAGAAACTTCGGCGCAACTTGCCGGTGCCGGTACGGCATGGTGAAGAGCCGCTGCCCGAGCATATCGTGGCGGCAAGTCATGAAATGCGCGAACTTGTGGGCGTCATTCGCGCGATCGCCCCGACCGAGATCTCGGTGCTGTTGCTCGGCGAAAGCGGAACCGGCAAGGAAGTACTTGCGAGATTGATCCATGATTTGAGCCAGCGCAAACGTGGGCCCTTCATCACCGTCAACTGCGGCGCGATCCCGGAAGGGTTGATCGAGTCCGAGTTATTCGGTCACGAGAAAGGCGCCTTTACGGGGGCGCACGCTCAGCGGAAGGGATTTTTTGAAGCGGCGAATGGTGGCACTCTTTTTCTCGACGAGATCGGCGAGATGCCGCTCCAGTTGCAGGTCAAGCTGCTTCGCGTGCTTGAGACCGGAGTGTTCACACGCGTCGGTTCCACGGCCTCACTCATTACAGATGCTCGAATTCTTGCGGCCACGAATCGCGATCTCGAACTCGAGGTTCGCTCCGGAAGATTTCGCGCCGATCTTTATTATCGGTTGCGTGCAGTGATGCTCCGGATACCGCCGCTGCGCAATCGGCGCGAGGATATTCCGTTCTTGATCGAAGCCATGCTTCGCGATTTCGTGAAAAAGCATCGACTCGATCAAATGCCTTCGATCGATAGCGAAGGCATTCACCTTTTGATCGATCATGAATGGCGAGGAAATGTTCGCGAACTTCGAAATGTGATGGAGCAACTCGTCGTGCTTTCTGCGGTCGGTCGGTCGGGTCCGACGCCGGTCAAGATCACCCGCGATGCGACCCAACGTGCGCTTTCCGATGGCGATCAATTCTGGCAGGAGCCGACTCGGAATCTACCCGTGCCCTCGCTCATGTCGTCGCTGCCGAATGATCAGACGGAGCGCGAACTGATCTATCGGGCACTGCTCGAGCTAAAAAATGAACTTCGCGAGATCAAATCCATGCTGGCGGGCGCGAGCGGTGCACACGCAGGTCAACTTGCGCTGCCCGCTGCCAACGAACCCAAGACGGAGCATCCGTTGATCCAGTCGCTCGAATCGGTCGAACGTGAAGCATTGCGCCAAGCCCTCGATTTTTTCAAGGGCAATCGACGTGTGGCCGCACAATCGCTTGGTATCAGTGAACGAACACTTTATCGAAAAATGAAAGAACAGGGGCTTGCTGAAAATGCGTAATGCCGTAGTGTTACTCTTGCTCGTTGCGCTCAGCGGTTGTTATTCATTTACCGGCGCGAGTATTCCGTCGCATATCCATACCATCGCGATTCCGCTTGCCGAAGATATTTCTGCCTTCGGGCAGTCCGATCTTCGTCAGAACCTTACGCAAACACTGATCACGAAATTCATTCGCGAAGGATCGCTGCAGGTCGCCTCGCGCTCGAATGGCGATGCGCTGCTTACGATCACGATCAATCGGATCACCGATGAAGCGACAGGAGTTCGTCAGGGTGAGACGCTGACGAATAAGCAGGTAACGATCTATGTGACCGCAGTTTATTTCGATCAGAAGAAGCAGAAGCTATTCTGGCAGCGGGATTTCCAGCAAAGCGCGGTCTACGCCATCTCTCTAAATTTAGAGGGACTGAAACTGGCTCTCACCCAGGCAGAGGATAAGCTGACGGATGATCTCTTGCTCGCCACGATCTCGAACTGGTAACTGCGCTTCTGGTAGCGCTACCTAAGTCTGAGGAAAGAGCTGCTCGATGGTATTTACAAGCTCTTCGATCGTGAATGGCTTGATAAGATAGGCGTCGAAGCCCGCCTGCTTTGCCGCAGCCACTTGCTCCGGCTGCGTGTCGCCGCTCATGGCGATTGACCTCATCACGCCGCTGGCACCCAGCAGATCGGAGCCCGTTCCATCGGGAAGATGGACATCGCTCAAAAGCAACGCGATGCTTTTGGATTCAAGAATGCCTTTTGCTTCTTCGATGGAAGTTGCCACCTTTGTCTGGTAGCCTTTGAGGCCCAGATGCGTTTTAAGGACGAGCGTCTGATTCTTGTTGTCGTCCACTATCAGGATATTAGGTTTCATATCCACAGCTCGTTTCAAACCTCCGGCCAGCTATCGGTTGATTGGTAGTTACGGCACGATGATTGTAGAGGTTTCGGAAAGCAAGAACTCCATTTAAAGAAAAGTCGTGCGTTTTCCCCGTTTTTATATCGTATTTGCCGTTTTATTGGCGATTTGTAGTGCCTCGTCCTGTAAGAACGTAAGGTCGAAGGACGAGCCCGTTCCAACCGTACGTTTTACGGCCGCCGATGGACTTCCTGTGACCGCTACACTCTTCAAGAAAGAAGACAGTGCAACCTGGATCGTCCTCTGCCATCAAGCTGGATTTAGCCGAGGAGAGTATGCGGAGATCGCACCAAAACTCATGGCCCTCGGATTTAATTGTATGGCGGTCGATGCGCGTGCAGGCGGCGAGGTCAACAATGTCACGAATCAAACGGCAGCAGCGGCAGAATCTGCCGGCAAGCCGCAGGAATTTCTCGACGCGAAGCAGGACATCGAGGCAGCCGTCAATTACGCGGCCAACCTTAATGGCAAAAAAGTGATCCTCTTCGGAAGTTCCTATTCCGCCTCACTTGCACTTGTCATTGCGGTGCAAAATCCGAATGTACTCGCCGTCGTCGCATTTAGTCCTGGAGAGTATTTCGGAGATCATCTGAAGGTCAAGCATGCGATTGAGCATCTCGATGTTCCAACATTCGTCGCGAGTGCGAAAAAAGAAGCCCCTGGTGTTACGCTACTTTTTCACGGAAAGGTCGCGAATTACATTACGCAATTTGTCCCGACTGCTCCAGGTTCGCATGGTGCAAGCGCACTCTGGACATCCACCCCGAACAATGCAGAATATTGGATCGCACTCACTTCGTTTCTCAAACCCTACGAACGAGGTGGAATGATCAGGCGAATGATGAAATCGATGTTCTGAGCGAGCCTTGGTTACTCGCGCTTTAGAAGATCGCGGAGGCAACCCTTCGAGTCGATTCAGAAACCCCCATCGTATAAAAGTGTAAGCAAGGGACTCCAAACTCCTTCAGTTCTTTCGCTTGCTGCACGCACCATTCGATCCCGATCTCTTTCGCTTCGGCATCTGTCTTCGCTTTTTCGATTTGCTCGAGTAGCGGTTGCGGAATATCGATGTGAAATGTTTTTGGAAGGATCGTCGCCTGGCGTTTCGTCGTCAGGATCTTCAAGCCAGGGATGATCGGAACGGTGATCCCCATCTCGCGGCATGCTCGTACAAAGTCGCAATATTTTTCATTATCGAAGAACATCTGTGTAACGATGTATTCCGCACCTGCATCGATTTTTTCCTTCAGATGCTTGAGATCGAAAATGAGGTTGGGCGCCTCGAAATGTTTTTCAGGATAGCCTGCCACGCCAATGCAAAAATGGGTCTTATCGACCTCGACAAGTTCTTCCTCAAGATAGCGACCCTTGTTGGTCTCCGTAATTTGCCGGACAAGATCGATAGCGTATTTATGCCCACCGCTTTCCGGTTCGAAGGCTGGTTCGCTCTTGATCGAATCGCCTCGAAGCGCAAGTACGTTGTCGACGCCGAGATAATGAAGATCGAGCAAGGCATCCTCCGTCTCGCGAACGGTAAAGCCTCCGCAGATAATGTGCGGGACCACATCGACTTTATACCGATTGATGATGGCGGCGGTGATCCCTACTGTTCCAGGACGCTTTCGAATCGCGATCTTCTCGAGGCCGCCCGTCGGAAGTTCTTTATATACATATTCCTCGCGATGATACGTGACGTCGATGAACGACGGCTTGAACTCCATCAACGGATCGATACCATCGAAGATCGACTGGATGCTTTTGCCTTTTAACGGCGGAAGGATCTCGATCGAGAAGAGTGTCGATTTGGCGTTCTGGAGATGCTCGGTAACCTTCATTGCGATATGATAAGCGCGCACCGTATGTGCGCGCTTCAAAGGCAACAACGGCGTTCCTGAACAAAATCCACCGGTTCATCGCAGCGCAGGTGCAGCCGCTCGTTACCTCCCCAGATCAAACAGCAGCAGGCAGCGGCTCGATGTCATGGATCCGGTGCAGTTCAACGGCGGCCTTGCCCGACTCTGCGATGGAAATAATGTTCGCGAATCGCTTATTGAAGACGACCTCTTCCGATTTGTAGGATGTCCGCGAATGCACCGTCTGCGAGAACGAATCGTCGAAGCCTTTGAGGAGAATAACGAACTCCGCATCGGAGGCTTTCAGATCGGCCTCCGTCATGCCAAAGAGCGGACTCGTCTCAACGATCGGATGCACGATCGTCCAGCTCAGGGCGAAAAAATTCACCTTGCTTCGCTCGAGTTCAAGCTCATAAAACTGCCGGACCATCCGGCCATTGACCAATTTCGATAACGAAAGATTTACCACGCACTCGACTTCGATCAATTGATTGACACGCTCGTTCGCCGTTCGAAACATGAATCCGGTCACACCCTGATAGGGCGCGATCACCGCGAATTTGCTGTAGAGGATCTTCGCGACCGGCCTGGAAAATCGGCCGTAAAGGAGACCGGTTGCCAATGCAAATGCAAGCAAGCCTGTTAGCGATTCTAACGCCGAAAGCGTGTTCGCTCCTATCCCTACGGGATTGATCCTTCCATAACCGACCGTCGTGAACGTCTGGGTGCTGAAGAAGAAAGCATCCAGGAAGCGTTCGAGTGCGCTTCGGCCATCGATGCCAACAAGATGCTCGACACCGACCGCCATATAGAGACCCGCAAACGCAAGATTGACGATCAGATAAAGCATCACGACGATCGCATTGAATCTCCACCACGACATCGTCAGCAGCTCGTGATAAACATTCAGCGATTTTAAAAACGGAATGCCGCGCCGCTCGATGTTGAACGAGCCATCGCGATTCAGCAGCCTCGTTCTCGATTCGGCCGCCTTGCCGCCAAAGCCAAGATCGCGATCGCGTTGAGCTTTGGGATCGGAATAACTACCAGGAAGTTTTGCCAACGTCGTTTTCGGTGCTTATGGGAATTACATCTCCTCCGTTTGCGCAAAACTACGACGGTGCCAATACTTCTATCGAAACTTCACCAGAAGATTATTCGACGTTGCGTCGAACGTCGTGGCGTACGCCGTCAGGTTCTGATTGGCAGGCCCCGAAAGCACATTCCCATGCACATCGAACTGCGCACCGTGGCATGGGCAATTCATGACCTTATTCGAATCGGGAGAATCGATCTCGCAGCCCTGATGCGTGCACTGCATCGAGTGGGCCTGGAAATTTCCAACACTGCTTCGATAAATAATGATCGTCGCACCGTTGGGATCGACAACACTTGTTACAAGAAAACGTCCATCCGTCTTGAGCGAACTGACGTCGATCGTGACCGAAGCTGCTGTATTTCCTGGCTGGATTCCTGTAGGAGATGAACTCCCATTCGCGCACCCAGCAAGAAGTGATGCGCTCCCAAGCACCGTCAAGCCGCCCATGAATAGCCCGAGCTTTTTAAGAAAGTCCCGGCGGGAAGCGTCGGAAGTAGGGATTGATAGTTGATCGTCTTGATTCATAAAGCTGGATTAGAGTCTCTGTATCTATAGACACTTTTTCCAGCTCGATTCACGATGTCACCGAGGAAAGGCTCATTATTTTAGATCCATGAAAGCGCCTATTTAAGTCGGATGAATTTCAATGCGACAGAATTCATACAATAACGCAAACCCGTCGGTTGCGGTCCGTCGTCGAAAACATGACCTAAATGACTTCCGCAACGGGCACACTCGATTTCCGTGCGCGAATCTCCGAGCGAATTATCGGCGACCTGAAGAACGCGGTTCGCTTCAATGGGCTGATAGAAACTCGGCCAGCCTGTCCCGGATTCAAATTTTGTATCGGAGCTGAAGAGAGGATTGCCGCAGGCTGCGCAGACGAAAAGACCATGATGATGCTCGCCCAGCAACGACCCGGTATAAGAGCGCTCGGTACCCTTCATTCGCAGAACATCATAGGCGGCCGGTGACAGCTCTTTTTTCCATTCATCGTCCGACTTGACCACCTTATCGCTCGCGGAAGGATACCCGTCGAGAGAAATAGCACTGCCCGCTTCCGGTTTAACATTCGATTGTGCGCACGCTACAAGCGGCAGCAGAGCGAATCCCAACAATAAGATCAGCGTTTTCATAGGTTCAGTTCAAGAGTTCACACTTATCGAGCCACGCATTCATTACTGATACGCAGAAAACACCTGTTTGGATTCGTCAGTTGTGACCGAGAACGTTGAATTTCACCGACAACCGCGTGGAAACCCCGCTAACGATCATGGAATACGATCCTGCCGCGAGAGATGGACTAAGTGTAAGCACACTATTCGCATTGATCACCGTGACATGTGAGTCATACGCGGTCCTGCCGAGCACATCATAAATTTTGATACGAGCAGGGCTTTCTTTCCAGCCGGTGAGTCGCAGACTTAACGCCGACAACGTAGGGTTAGGATAGATCGCAACCCCTGGTACCTGAGTCGTGTGGATCGGCGACGTATCAGAAGGATTCTCAACGATCGGTACGTGCCAGAAGGAAAGGAGTCCCAAACCTCGATCATTTAACAACCATGGCCCCTGATACGTATAAGTGGTCGAGTCGGGATAAACATCCGGCACATAGCTGAGCGAGGATGCAAGCGTATTCGCAGGAACTTGAAGCAAAAGCGTATCGCCTCTGACAGAAATGCCCGACACGATTGCGCTCCCTGAATCGAGAGTTAAATACTCCTTCATGCTCCGAATTCTCCCAGCGATCAAGCTGTCGGGTGGAAGCACTACCGACTGCCCATCGCGAAGCGTTACGGCAATTTGATCGTGAAGTGAAGTAGTATAAAAAATGCGGTCGACGTTTGGTGACCTGACAGGGATGGAATCCGCGCCGCCATAAAAATCGCGAGCAATGAGCGGAAAGAGATCGGCGGCAAATTGAAGGTACCCGCTCACTGCGTAATGGCAATCGTAGTGATCGGGAATAGCAACGGTTGACATCACCGTAATATTCTTGAGCGAATCGGACAGGGTGCGTTGCAATTCTCGCAGCGGCGCCTCGTCACGAGCAGTGCAGCCCGGACGTACCTGAACAAGATAGATCTTCTGTAGGCTCGGATAATCCTCGTACCACGTCTCGCGAAGCTTTACGAACTTGTCGTAATAGTTCGTGACCGTATTCGATTCACCCTGATACCAGACGATCGCTTTGACCTGATGATCGAGCCCGGCGTGGTGCACGCGGTAATATGATTTGCCATAGATCGTCGAAAGGTCCATCCGGTCGGTCCGAAGATTTGCTTCGATCGTAGAACCACCCGTCGCTCCGTTAATAATACAGACAGGGATATGATAGGTCTGGAGGATCAACGCCTGAATTTGCAGCCCCCAAATACCTGTCAGATACGGACCCGACAGGAACGCGCCAAACCCATGGGCATTCGCGAGTCCCCAGCTCGTATCAGCGGACTGGTAGGAATCGTAATTCTCGTTGGGGGTCTGGATTCCAAACGTGCGCAGCATCGGATCAAGATACGTGCTTGCGTTATCGGCTGGATGCGCGTTCGATTGTCCCATGATCAAATAGACATCACCGCAAACCAGATCCGCCGACTCACCGACGAAGTACCTACTTCCCGCACGCAATCCATAAACCTCAAATGTATATTGCGATGGCTCCGCATGAATCTCAGCATCGTAGGAAAAGATGCCATTTCCTGAGTGCACGAACGCACTATCTATAAGCGAGTCGTTGCGGATTCGCTGCACAAGAACGCTATCGAACGCTCCCGCTATCGAGAAATGAACCGTCGCAAAATTATCGGAGCTTCTTGCAAAGAACCGCATGTGCGCTGGAATCGAACGACTCGTAAATTGCGTCGGCGAGGATTGCGATATCGGAGTTTCTGCAGAGAGATAGAGCGATGGCGTGCTGAGGAACGATGTTGAAAATAGCGTTGCGGTTGTAGCAGCATGATTATGGATCACGGGCACCGGAGTGCCGATCGAATCATCAAAAGGATAATAAAGCGTGAGGCCCACTTCACTGCCAAGCAAATGGATCGGGAGTCTCGAGCGAATTTCCGAACCGTCAAGAACCCGGTCCCAAATCCGAAGATCGCTAATGAATCCATTATAAAATCCTCCGAGCCAGAGATTCATTGCGAACTCAATATCCTTCGCGCGTCCTTCACCGACCAACTCGCCATTTTTATAGAGCTTCCACGTATTGCTGTCACGCGTCATGGCAAGGTGCGTCCAGATGCCGATTGGGAGCCTTGCGGAATTGGCAGTTGCACTCATAGTGATCCCTGCAAGCCGGATCGATAGATAGGGGCCACTCTCGGAGTCGATTCCGTTGTGCATGAAAAACCCATAGCCATTGGAATCGAGTCCGAGCGATACCGGCGAG
>JBBSDW010000108.1:0-11289 GCA_038240295.1 Kapaibacterium sp. (SeqCode) | reverse complement strand
GTGAAAGCTCTTCCTCTTTTTGATCGAGCACGATCTTACGCTTTAGTGCCGTAGGCTTCCCGACTGGGTGCTCGTTGCCACGCTTCGGTTTTTTTGAGAAGACATCCTGTTGGCGAAGCAATGCCGCTTGCGTGCGAGCAGTCTCCAAAGCCTGTTCCTTCCTGAAGCTGTTGTAACGTTGCGTAAAGCTTGTTACATCGATCCAGGGAGCGGCATTCGCCTTGATCGCTTCGATGGCCGCCGTTGGAGTCTCGAGCGACATATCATGCTGTACAAGATCGACGAATTTCAGCAGGTCGCGTTCCGTGGCCTGATGCAGGCGGTAAAGCTCCGCCATGTAAAGGAGCGCCTTTGGCATTTGCGCTTCAACGTCAGCCGCCGGTGACTCTGCTTCTGCCGCTTCGCCCTTTTTCTTTTTCTTCTTGACGGCGATTGGAGTGATCGCTGCGATCGAAGCTTCTGCGTTAAACAGTGCAAGATCGGGTAACCCGATGCCGTGCGCGATCAGCCATTCCGAGAGTTCTGCCAGATCGAGCTCGAGTGCGCGAGTCCTCGCCGTGATATACGAACTATCGATGCCAACGGTCGGTGTGCCGTTCTCGAGTTCGTTTGTTGTACGTTCTCTGAGCGTCTGCAATCTAAAATACTCAGCGAGATTTACCATCCCGAGCTGCGCGAGATAATCCTGCGCGAGATAATGATCGCTTCGCGTCAGATCGTAGAGATCGTCCTTGCGCTCGCGAATCTTGATAAGAAATTCTTCGCCGGCCGATCCGTTGGTCTTGAGTCCATAGTCAAGATCGGCGCGCTGCAACACGCGTTCGAGTTCGGCTTCGAAATCGACCCAGTACGAATCGTCCTGCTTTGCGATCTGCCAGGATGCCTTCGTCGACAGACCTGCATCCTTGAGCACGCATGCATAGCCGGCATTTACGCGAACCTCAAAGCGGTCGCTTTTTTCATTCTCTCGAAATTGCGAATAGATCATTATGCTATTGAAACCTGTAAAATGCGCATCATTGGGGTTCCCAATGGGAACCTCCTGTTGCTTAAAGATTGCTTGATAAGGAGCGCCGACACGTGGTGCTTCACACCTGACACAAATGCGACTCAGCCATTATCTCCTTCCGATCCTTCTGGTCATTGCAGGCTTCCAGTCTTCACGACTGCTTGCACAAACAACGCCAGCGCAGACGCCACCTTCAGCATTGGCGCCACCTTCAGCATTGGCGCCACCTTCAGCGTTGGCGCCAACTGCAGCACCAGAACGCGGCCGTCATGTTACCGTCATTAAGATCCAGACGGAAGTCGACTTAGGGATGCTGTCGTATGTCGAGCACGCACTTCGACAAGCAGAAATTGATCATGATATCGTAGTGCTCGACGTCAACACGTTTGGCGGCCGGGTCGATGTCGCTACAAAGATACGCGATGCCGTGCTCTCGGCCCGTGTTCCGCTCACAATAGCTTTCATCGATCCACGGGCAATTTCGGCCGGAGCGCTGATTTCGCTCGCCGCTGAGAAGATCGTTATGACAGATGCCTCCTCGATGGGCGCTGCCACACCGATCTATGCGACGGGCGAAAAAGCGTCTCAAAAGGTCATAAGCTATATGAGCGCCGAGATGCGTACGACCGCCGAGCGGCGCCATCGCGATCCGGCTGTTGCAGCCGCGATGGTCGACGAAACGCTTGGCCTCGATAGTTCACATGGCCTCTATTTGCCGAAAGGCCGCCTGCTTACACTCACAACGGCGGACGCTCGAAAAGTAGGCTACGCAGACACGACTGCCGCGAACGTCCAGCAAGCGCTCGCGAATCTTGGCTATCCCGACGCAGTCATCACGCAGCCAAGCGAGGGCTTCACCGACAAGGCGGTTCGCTTTTTGACGAATAGTCTCGTAAGCGGAATCCTGATCATGCTCGGACTCGCCGGTATCTTTTACACGATCAAGACCGGGCATTTCGGCACCATCACGCTCGTCGCGATTTTCGCGCTTATTCTTTTCTTTGGCGCCGAATACATCTCGAACATTCCTCCGGTGCTTGCCATCATTGTTTTCATGGTCGGCATCATGTTGCTTTTGGTCGAAGTCTCACCTGTACCTTCCTTCGGAGTTGCGGGCGTGCTTGGACTTTGCGGGCTTGGCTTCGGGCTCTATCTTGCGCTCGCTGGAGATACGAACGCGCTCACGCCAGAACGCTCAGCGCAGGTTTATTCATCACTCGCGATCGCACTCATCGGCTTTGTAGTTCTTGCTGGACTTATCATCAAATTCGCTCCGCGTTCGAGCTGGATGCGAAAATTCTCGAATCAATCGCACTCGGGCGACATGACGGCGTATCATGAAGTTCGCGGTGCATTGATCGGCAAACGAGGAACAACGCTATCGCTGTTGCGCCCTGCCGGGCAGGCAATGATCGATGGCGAAAAAACCGACGTTGTTACGCGCGGTGAGTTCATTCATGCCGGGACAGATATCGTGATCATCGAGATCAAAGGCAATCGCAACGTCGTCGAAGCTGCCACCGCCGCTATTCCGATCGAAGAGGCACAGCACGAGGATGAGCCATTTGGAGGGAGATTGCCGGATAAACTTTTGCCGAGAGTGTAATTGACAACTGACTTCAGCTTACGCCAGCGCAACTGTGCCTGGGTTCTAGCAGCGTTCGCCTTTTTGTCGCGTCTCGTTCTTGGCCTTCGGAGCGAAGCGCAGCAGGCAAGCCGTCTCCTCCTCGATGACGGCTACTACATGTTTAGCTGTGCTCGCCATCTCGCGCTCGGCCAGGGAATCACTGCCGACGGTGTACACTTGACCAACGGCATCCAGCCGCTGCTCGTGTTTCTTGAGGTCCCATTTTTCTGGATCGCTGGCGACGACCGTTGGCTTGGAGTTCGGCTCTCTTATATTCTCTTTGCATTCTTGAGCGCTGCTTCCGTTTGGCTTGCCGCACGGATCATGTCGAGACTTCGGATAACCCCTGACGAACCACGCTCACCTCTCACTGATCCGGTTATCATTTGCGCGGTTATTTGGGCATTCACTTTCCCATTGTTCGCACTCATGATGAATGGTCTCGAAACCGGGCTTTACTCGATGCTCCTGCTTGTCGTGATCAACCTCTATCTTAGCATTGAACGATCGCAAGTTCGGTCGCTTGCGCAGTTTGCGATGATGGGAGTCGCGATGGGTCTGCTCATCCTTGCCCGCATCGACGCGTTGTTCTTTCTTTTGGCGATCGCAGTTTTTGAGCTTGTTCGTTTTCGCGGCACTGCCATTCTTCGCATTGCAATTCTCGGCACGGTCGCGCTTCTTGTCAGTTCGCCGTGGTGGATCTTTAACTTCACTCACTTCGGCAGTTTCATGCCGATCAGCGGACAGGCTGAATCGATCGGTGCCGTGGATGTTGGGACAAATGTGGTTGTTGCGTTCACGAGGTTCGCAAATATTTCAACCGTCCTTCTGGCGCTTCCGCTTCACAATCTCCCCGAAGTGCTCCAACTTATTATCTCGGTCGCAGTTTTGACTTCCGCTTTTGTCATCGTTCGCCGATTGAAACTTCTCGCGAGCATTTGCGCAAACTACCAACTTCAATCGCTGCAACCCTTCGCGACTGCGAGCATTGGACTCGCGATCATTTACGTCGTCCATTTTCACGCGCCCTATTTCCTCGACCGATACTTTCAACCGATACGGATACTCGCTTTTTTTATCGCCGCTGTCGCAATAGCCAACGCATTTACGAAGGTTGACCATCCGACCTTTCGCTGGGGATTTCGAGCGTTCTTACTCGTTGGTCTTGGTTATTTTGTCGTCGCATATTCGCTTAATTTTGCCTCGGCGCGCCCAACCGATCTTTATCGCGCGGGGCTGTGGGCAAAGTCGCACGCTCCAGTGATCGTTGGAATGGAGCAATCGGGCATCGCAGGATTTGCCGCGGATAATGTGTGGAATCTCGATGGCAAGATGAACCCCGATGCGTTACGAGCGATGCAAACTGCTACCCTGCCGAAGTATATCGAATCCCAAAAGTTCGGCTATCTCGCCGATTGGGACAATGTAGTTGGGGAATTACTCGATAGTGCGAAGGCCCGTAATAATTATACGCTTATCGACTCGATCGAACGCGTGAGAATATATCGGAGGATTCCGTAATTGCCCTTCACTTAAACTGAGTGGCGAACGAGAGGTAAGATCCTTCGTCGGGCTCAGGATGACATGTTCCGATCATACTTCGTAATTCAAACTTCATACTTGTCCGAACGCGGCGCTTCCCTGCACACGGTTAGGAGTTGGGGCAATCGAAATCTACACCGTGTGGGGTCAAGCGCCGCCTTGACTCTTTTTCGGTTGGGTTCTTTGTTTGACGTCGATCGTAATTTTTCAGCAGTACGAGAGTTAAGATCCTTCGTCTCCAGCTCAGGATGACTGGTCCCAGACAGTGTCGCATAGATCTGGCGCAGCAGCCGCTGTACCTTTATCCGAAATATCGTTTTTCCCAGAGGGCCAGATTGAAGAGCGTCCAGAGGAGCTGGCTGTTGTTGCGGGTGTTGTTTTCGTGTTCTACGATCAGGCGCTGGATGTAGCCTTGGTCGAAGTATTCATTAGCAATCTGGCTTCCGGCAAGGTAGCTTTCGAGCATTGGCTTCAAATCTTTACGCATCCATTCGGAGATTGGTGCGGCGAAACCCATTTTCTTGCGATAGATGTGTTCGTTCGGTAGGATGCCTTCTGCCGCTTTTTTTAGTATATATTTCGGTACGTAATCTTTTCCGAGCGTGATCTCGGTTGGCAATCGGAATGCGTATTCGACGATGCGATGATCGAGGAACGGTACGCGTGCTTCGATGCTGGTTGCCATCGAAACTTTGTCGACTCGCATGAGAAGCAACTCTGGCAGCCGTTGTTTGAACTCAAGATACATCATCCGTTTCGCATACTGCGACTTAGGATAACGTGACTTCACGTCGCTGTGCCAAGCCTTCGCAAAATTGTGCGTGCTATCGGCGCTTGAGTTGTATTCCTTGAATAGCTGACGTTTGTGCTCCTCGGTGAAGGCCATCGCGCCACCCCAGAATAGCTCCTCCCCTTTTGAAAATCGGCGTAGATATTCCTTAAGGATCGGGTGCTTCACGAATGGCGACGAAGCCATGACCGCAGCGCGGCGCATGAACTTCGGCGATACTTTCGAAAGCGGTGACCAATAGCGATCGTAGAGTTTGATATCACGAACGAGCCATGGGTAGCCTGCGAATTCTTCGTCAGAGCCCTCGCCAACCTGCACGACGATAGTCCCCGAATCCCGCGCAAGCTTGCTAACAAAATAGAGCGGCACGCAAACCGGATCGCCATTCGGTTCATCTTCATGCCAGGCAAGATCACTGATTACTCGTTCGGCATCCTTCGAATCGATCAGCACCTCATGATGATTCGTCTTGAATTTTTCAGCGATCGACCGCGCGTAGGAAAGCTCGTTATATTTCTCAAGATCTTTGAATCCGACGGAGAACGTCTCGACCGGTCGATCCATCAACTCCGACATCAACGCGACATTTAGGCTCGAATCGATACCGCCCGACAGAAATACGCCGAACGGCACGTCGGACATCATTCGATCTTTGATCGATCGACGCAGCAGCCCGCGAATATCTTCGATCGCCTCGGCTTCGGTCTTGCCTTCGAACGGTTCGCCTGCGTCGAGCAACGACCACCACTCCTTTATAATAACTTTTCCATCAGGCTTTACGCGAACGGAATGTCCAGCGGGAAGTTTGTTGATCCCAGCAAACATCGTCTCAGGCGCAGGCGGCATCAGGAGCGAGAGATAATGCGGCAGCGCATCCTTGTTTAGGTCCTTGTGAACGGCGGGATGCTCGAGAATTACTTTGATCTCGCTCCCCCAAATAAAACGGTCTTGCGTCTGCGAATAATAGAACGGCTTGATGCCAATCCGGTCTCGCGCGCCAAAAAGCTCCTGGGTCTTCTCATCCCAGATTGCGATCGCGAACATTCCCAGAAATTTATCAAGGCACGCTTCGCCCCATTCCTGATAGGCGTAGAGGATCGTTTCGGTGTCGGTCTTCGAATGATACTGATAGCCCTTCGCGATCAGGTCTTCGCGGATCGCGAGGTGATTGTAGATCTCACCGTTGAAGACGATCGAATAGCGGCCGTCGGGTGACGTCATTGGCTGATGACCAGCCGGCGAAAGATCGATGATCGAGAGTCTGCGAAATGTAAGTCCGCAACGCCGCGAGACGCTGACATACTGGCCATCGTCATCAGGCCCGCGATGCACCATGACATCCGACATCCGCTTTAGCAGTTCGGGCGTGACGGGATACGAATGCCCCGCAGATTGCATCGCTCGATCAAACTGATAAATGCCTCCGATACCGCACATAGCGTGATGTAAACGTTTTTACAAATGCCTCGCGCCATTTAACAGAACCGGTGCGGCATTTGTCACACCATGACGTCCAAACGTAGTTGGAGTTTCAGCTTGCGATTCGTTCCAGACACGAGAACTCCAAAACATTGCTCAACTGATTTAAACCAGTCATCCTGAAGGCACCAACGCAATGATCGGTCGTGTTAGACCGATGGTGCCTGAAGGATCTTGCCTGCGCACGCCGCACAATCGAATAGCTAAAAAAGCGCAATCTAACGCTCGGGCTACGTTTTAACTGACTGACACCTTCGGCAACATTATTTTTATTCAATGGAAGAAACAGTCGAAGTACCGAGCACGATCGCCGAAGAAAAAAACGAGGCGATCGTTTATGAGGGTCAGCTCGAGCGTGTATTCAAGGGACGGAAGCCGCGTATCCTTTCTGGGATGCGGCCTACCGGCAGGCTTCATATCGGTCATTGGGCAGGGGCGCTTGAGAGTTGGGTTGGACTGCAGGATGTCGCGGAGAATTTTTTCTTTATCGCCGATTATCACGCGCTGACGACGAAGCTCGACTCGTCGGACGTAACTGCGCTCTCGCTCGACATGGCCATCGACTGGATCGCTGCTGGCATCGATCCAGAAAAATCACCAGTCTTTCGACAGTCGAAGGTCAAGCAGCATACGGAGCTTTTTTTGATCTTGTCGATGCTTATCACGAAAGCACGGCTCGAGCGAAATCCCGCTGTCAAAGATCAAGTCCGTGATCTTGGCATCGGCGACCAGATGATGACGTTTGGACATCTTGGGTATCCGGTGCTGATGGCTGCCGACATTCTTCTTTATAAAGGTGATCTTGTACCTGTGGGCGAAGATCAGGTGCCGCATATCGAGATCACGCGGGAGTTTGCACGAAAATTCAACGAGCACTATCAAACGCCGCGAGGCAATGTCTTCACGGAGCCAAAAGCGTATATCACAAAATATCCACGCCTGCCCGGGCTCGATGGCAAGCGCATGTCGAAATCGCTCGGCAACACGATCCTCCTCTCGGACACCGCCGACGAGACGTGGAACAAGATGCGCAAAGCGGTAACCGACCCGAAAAAGGCGCGCAAAGGAGATGCGGGCACACCGGAGATCTGTCTCGTATTTACCTATCACAATAAGTGGAATGCGGAGGGTGTCGAAGAGATCCGTCAGGGATGCTCCACCGGTGCGCTCGGCTGCGTCGATTGCAAAAAGAAGATCACCGAAAAGATGAACGAGGCCTTCGCGCCCGCCCGCGAAAAACGCATACAACTCGAACTCGACCCAAAGTACATACTCGACGTACTCGATCACGGCGAAACCAAAGCAAGAGCCGCCGCGGAAGAAACAATGGGCGAAGTCAGGGAAGCAATGCAGTTCGGGTAACCTGAACATTGTTAGAACGGCATGGGTAAGTCTTCTTGTATCAATCGCTTCGATCTACTTCTTAAGCGACGAGACCAAGGCGCAGTTTAGAAACCCATCCTCGGAGGTGAACGGCTTCCTTCCATTCGGCCGTAGCTTCGCCCAGGCCGATTCGTCAAGTAAAGTCGTCGAGCCTATGAGGCGCGCACTTTTTCTTGAGTCTATCGGTAGCGAAATCGCATACGGTGCATGCTTCTTTTTGGCGCGTGGTGACCGCTGGCTAAACGGAGACGAAGAGCTGACCGCAGTATTGGCATCACCGCTTGCCTCATACTTTGGCACATATTACGTCGGTTAGGTTTTTACGGGAAGACAGCCTCAAAACCCTTTAGAAATCGTTTTTGCTTGGGTCATAGGCGTATTTGGAGTGGGCTCATGTCTAAACCATTTCATGATCGCGGTCTGGTCATCCCTGCCTATCTTGCACTATCGACCGGAGCGGTATTTGGCTCGGTACTTTCGTACGAATTGTTCAGTCGCAGCGTTTTCCAAACCAAATAAGACGATCTATCGTCTGAGCCTCATCGCACCTAAGTTGACCTTGAGCCGGTGTTAACGAAGAGCGCTCCTACCCTCGCGATGGAGGCATCGCTTCGATCAGTCGGGGCAGTGCATTCCTTACCTCGGCGGGCGTTTGAAACACCTTTGTGATGTCTTTCTCCAACAGCACGATCATCTGATCCTTTGGGAGTCGCGCATATATTCGGCTTCGCCTTCGAGTAGTCAAAGTCATAATGCGACTCAAGATCATCGATCTCAGCTTTCTCCGTTGGCCGCGTCGTTTTGGGTTTCATGGGTTCTTCCTTCTTTGGCATTTGCCTTTCGTGCGCTGATAGTCCGAACGGCCAACGCTCGTTCTGTGAAGGTCACCAGGATCATCCTACCATATTCAGATCTTCCGATCAGGATCAGCATCCATGCCTCACTACGAATGCCTCCCTACAGAGTTCGAGCGCTAGCGATGCTGTCGAATGGCCGCTTACTGTCCCCCGACCATTTTCAGCATCGTCTTGCCAGATGGTGAGATCAGTTGTGCGAAATAAACGTGACAATCGAGCAGTTGCGTTTTAAAATCGAAGGTGTATACACCTCTTTCGAGATTGCCGTCGGCGACTGTTGCAATCCGTTGCCCGATCTCATTGTATATTTTGAGCGACGTATAACCCGCGGTCGTGAGACGGAAAGTGATTGTCGTGCTACCTTGATGGAAAGGGTTCGGATAATTTCCAAATGCCGAAGGATCGGTGAAAAAGCTTCCGCCGCCATTACTGAAGTAGACGCCATCGAAGATTGTTTGAACGAGAACCCCAGTTCCGTCCATCACCGCGAGGCCTAAAATCCAAGGATCGTATAAGCCGAGATCGACAGTTCTAAGTTCGTTGTCGGACAAATTACAATAATGCAAGCCGGCCGGTCCTCCCATAAAGACTTCGCCGATACGTGTAATGACAAGCGCATTACAAGTATCCGAAAGCCCCGTGAGCCAGGTATACCACGACTCACCGTTGTCGTCGCTGCGTATGACAACATTTTGTTTCGTTGTTGCCACAAGCGAACCTGCTTCCGCTGCCATTTTCACGATTGATATGCCGGGAATATTTACAAAGAGTTTTTTCCACGTCTGCCCTGCGTCGGAAGATCGATAGACGACCGGGAAGATGCTTGACTCGAAAATGAACCCTTCGCTCGTAGCAGCAAAGCCGGTTCCAGGATGCTTATCCGGAAAGCCTGTCTCAGTCCACGAGATACCGCCGTCGCTGGACATGAAATCCGTCCCAGCGTAAATATTTCCAGCGAAATCATTGTCGACGAAACTCACTCCGGTCAGGGGCGCAGATGGTCCCGAACGCCATGTATCCGAATCAGCGATGAACAATGAAGTAGTAACATCGTTATAAATCTTAGTGAATACCGGGTGGCCATTGGTAGGGTGAGTACAGAAATATGGAAAATAAGGTTTGTCCAACTTGGATCCAGTCCACGTCAATCCAGCATCTCGCGAGAAATAAATTTGATCGTTGGCAACGAAGAGCAAACCATTTGATGCCCCGATACCTCCGACGCTCTTAATAGGAATCCAGCCCGTACTTGAAGTGGTTGTCCCATCATCAGATCGAAAGATACCTGCTTGAGAGCCGGCATAGATCGAGTTGGAGGCATCAAATGCCCGAGGAAACGCAGAAACCGGCCATTTTCTCCAGACTCCACCAAAATCCACTGAGCTGAAAACTGTATCGCTCATCAAGGAATGAGCAAGCATGCCCCCTGACGAATTGACGCTCACGATTTCGCTGATCGTTGAGGGTAGGTGAAGACTAGTCCCTTTATGCCATGTCAAATGATCATCACTTATCCAGAAGGAATCCATCCAGTTGTAAGGATATCTATTTACGCTGAAGCAACCAAGCTTATTGCCCGACATCGGAATCACAAATCCACCAGGCATGTCGATCTTGGAAATCGAGCCATCATCATGGATGACATTCAATTGGGGGGATATGTCATTCGCCGCAAACGTGAATACATCGGTTCCTAGTGCAAAACTTGCGCTAAAGGGGTCAGACCCACTCAGTGGTTTGAAGGTCCAATGTTTTCCTCCGTCCGTGGACCGAATCAGGCTCTTAACAGCGAATACCGGAAGATTTGCAATTACCTTGACCGTACTCGAAGAATCCAAGCAAATCGCCTGTGGGACATAACCATGCAGCGACTCTATCCACGACTCCCCATCATCTGATGACACATAGATCGTTACACTTGAATCGTTACGAACGGGACAATAGAAGAGCTCACCATTTCCAAGCGCTACAAGCATTACTGGATTTCCATAGTGTGGTTTTATGGATTTCAACTCATGCCATGAAACACCCCGGTCGGTAGAGCGAAACATTCTCGACGAGCTAACAGCAAACAAATGTCCATTTGAAGCTATTGTAAATGCTTCGACGCTGCCTGTTCCCCACGGACCTGCAAGTTGATTCCACTCTCTATTTTGAGCAAAGGAGTTGGCAGGATGGCCTGAGAAACAGAAAGCGATGGTGAAGGTGGCTAAAAGAAGAAGTTTCATGATCTATGGAAGAGATAACTCAGTCGACAAGAACGCATGACTACTCTGAAGTTACAAAGCATTTGTTCAGATTCTCGAGACTTGAGTGTTTTGGATCATCAAAGATCACTGTTCATTTCGAGAAACACACTCGAGACTTCCTGAAAAGTGAATGCATGCTTGATCTCCTTTGCAACTGCCTTTTAGGGGTCCAACTCGAAGCGCATGAAGTTTGAACAACTGGGTGAGTTTCGATAGTTCGTTTATCCTGGAGCAGCGTCACAACACTCCATCGTCTGGCTTGAAACTTTTCCTGCATCTCGGTAAAGTACTTTGCATTACAAAGTACTTTACCTAAATGCACATGAAACAGCACTCTGCCGAACAAGACCTCC
>JBBSDW010000107.1:0-11430 GCA_038240295.1 Kapaibacterium sp. (SeqCode) | reverse complement strand
TCTTTTTGATCTACGTCGGATACGTGAGAGTGTTTTTTAAAGTCTAAGAATTCCTGTTGTTACGAGCAATGGCCGGTGTGTTTAGGGCCATTTGCCCCCGAGCGTCCGCACCCCGGATTAGACACTGACGAGAAAGCCTTGGACTTCTACGATGAGACGTCGACTCCCGAACATGCCGCAAAACCCCGCGCTTCTGCACGGGGCTAAATATGGACGACCGCGCTGCGGTGTGGAAGGATTGAGATTTGGGTAATCGAAGGCGACGCTTTTCTCCACACGGTTTTGTTTTCCGAAAATCTCGAGGGAGAAACTGCTAATTTTAGGCACCGATCGCCGCAGCGCGGCCGGCCATCGAAAGCTCTATGGTACGTGCGGAGAATTTTCCTCTGCAGGTGTGTTCTTCGCTTCATGATCGTTGACCCCATCGTGCTTTCGCATCGCATTTCGATTCCGCTGAGCGAGATCGAGATTCGGTTTGTACGCTCCAGCGGACCGGGAGGCCAGCATGTGAACAAGACTTCGACTCAGGCCGAGATCTCGTTCAATCTTTGGAAGTCACCCTCCATACCGGACTCCGATCGACTCTGGCTGAGCACTCGCTTAACGAACAAACTCGATAG
Source organism: Kapaibacterium sp. (SeqCode) (assembly GCA_038240295.1). Lineage (GTDB taxonomy): Bacteria > Bacteroidota > Ignavibacteria > Palsa-1295 > Palsa-1295 > JABDDM01. Next base: position 10,810 of record JBBSDW010000107.1, on the reverse strand, counting down.
CGAAGGTAACCTGCAGGTCACTTCGCAAGCGTATCGAAGCCAGTTACGCAACCGCCAGGATGCGATTGAAAAGCTGATTGCAATGCTCGAGCAGGCACTCGAACGTCCAAAGAAACGCAAACCAACAAAGCCCGGCAGGGGAGCAAATGCGTCGAGGCTTCGTTCAAAGAAACTGCACGGCGAGCGCAAAGCACTGCGTACAAGACGCACGGACGATTAAACGCTCGTCTTCAAACTGATTTTTCATCACCGCATAATACGTTTCACAACATGGCTGAAGTCTCCTGGTTACTTTGCTGCGAAAAATTCATCATGAAGGAAAATGGCCTTTGTGATGCAATGGACCTTCTGTTCGAACTCCATACGAAACAAGTGCCGATGATGGGGCAGGTCGATATCTCTATCGCGGCGCTCATTCGCTCCGAAGATCACAAGCACGAAGCACCATGGGAGATTCGCATCGCTGTCATCTCGCCGGACGGCACGGTCCATCCGAGTACCGAGACGTGGTCGATCGAGTTTGCCTCGCAACAGGTGTTGTGGTTTAAAAAAATGACCGACATCTTCATTGAGGATTTCGGATATGTGAATGTTGCCTTGCAAGCCAAAGAAGGCGCCGCATGGATCACAAAGTCAAAGTATCCGATCCTTATTATCAAAGACTGATTTGATCCGCGTATTCGCCAGCGAGTGCGGCATTGGGTAATGATCTTCTGCTTTGAGTAAATCGCGCTCGGCGGCTCCTCCGGTCAAGTTCAAGGACAGACTCGCGGCAATGCAACTCTTGCCGCGCTTCTTCAAACTCGTCTGGAAGACGAGTCCGAGCTTGATGCTTTCGAATGTTTTGCTTCGGCTTCTCCGATCGGCGACACCAGTCTCGATGCTCTATATCGGAAAGCTGATCATTGACCAGATCGTGCTTCTCAGTAGAACGCACACAGGGCCTTCGACTTTTCTGTGGCAGCTTGTTGCAGCCGAATTTCTTGTTGCGATCGTTTCGGATGCCGTCGGCAGACTTGTGAGTTTGCTCGACAGCCTCCTGGGCGATCTCTTTGCGAATCGGACCTCTATCGAGATCATGACGCACGCTGCAACGCTCGACCTCGAACAATTCGAAGACTCGCTTTTCTACGATAAGCTGGAACGGGCTCGTCAACAAACGACCGGCCGAACGGTGCTTCTTGCACAAGTGCTTGGCCAGGTGCAGGATCTTATCACCATGGGATTTCTTGCCGTCGGACTCATTGCGATCAATCCCTGGCTGGTGATCCTCTTGTTGGTAGCAGTGATCCCAGCGTTTCTCGGCGAGTCCTATTTTAACGACAAAGGCTACGTGCTTACACGAGGTCAAACGCCGCAGCGCCGCGAACTCGACTACATTCGTTTTATCGGTGCCAGCGACGAGACGGCCAAGGAAGTCAAGATCTTCGATCTCTCTGGTTTTATCATCGATCGGTTTCGAGCGCTCTCGAATAAAGTTTACGATGAGAACAAGGATCTCACGATCCGCCGCTCGATCTGGGGGACTGTCTTCGCGCTCATCGGAAGTGCTGGATACTACGTCGCGTATGTTGTGATCATCTTGCGCACCGTCAGCGGCAATCTTACGATCGGCGACCTGACGTTTCTTGCCGGATCGTTTCGCCAGGTGCGTTCGCTGCTCGAATCGATCCTCACCCGGTTCTCAAGCGTATCCCAGGGCGCGATCTATCTGCGCGACTTCTTCGATTTCTTCGATATCAAGCCACAGATCGTTCTCGCTAATACGCCGCGACCGTTTCCCATGCCGATACAAACCGGCTTTGCATTCGAAGATGTTGGATTTAGATATGCGAACGCAGAGCATTTTGCAAATCGCCATCTGACCTTCACCCTCTCGCCGGGTGAGAAGCTTGCTTTGGTCGGCGAGAACGGAGCAGGTAAGACGACGCTCGTGAAATTGCTTGCGCGGCTCTATGACCCGACCGAAGGCCGAATACTCCTCGATGGCTATGACTTGCGGGAATATGACATCGCCGAACTGCGATTGCAGATCGGCATCATCTTTCAGGATTTTACACATTACCAGATGTCGCTGGCGCAAAATATCGCGATCGGAAACATTTCGAAAAAAGAGGAGCGCGAGTTGATCATCCATGCTGCCGAGCAAAGTCTTGCAGATTCCGTCGCGGCGAAATTCGCAACGACCTACGAACAAGCGCTCGGCCGCCGGTTTAACGATGGCGTAGATTTATCAGGAGGCGAGTGGCAAAAAGTCGCACTTGCCCGTGCTTACATGCGCGATGCTCAGCTACTTATCCTCGACGAACCGACTGCCGCACTCGATGCCCGCGCCGAGTATCAAGTATTTCAGCGCTTCGCAGAACTTACGAGCGGCAAATCGGCCGTTCTCATCTCGCACCGGTTCTCCACAGTCCGCATGGCCGACCGCATCCTCCTGCTCGAACGCGGCGAACTCAAAGAAATCGGCTCACACGATGAGTTGCTGAAGCTCGGAGGATCCTATGCCGAGTTGTTCTCACTTCAGGCGCAAGGGTATCGGTAAGTTAGCCACTTGTGACCGTTTGATGGGTCGCGCAAGAGGCACGTTTAGCAAGCGCAATTGTGAGCGATATCTTTCTTAAATCGAGCTATTGTGCGAGGAATGTGATTTTAACTTTCGAACCAACTCCCGATCCCTACGGTTAAATTGGGGCATTTTTTAAGGTCCGGCGATAGATTGCTGGGGTTTATTTCCAGGTCGCCGCCGCTGCTTCTTTGACCCGTTGTTTCCTGTTCGCAGTACCATTCGTTGAAGGCAAGTTCTTCGCGAATGCACCCTCGTTCTTTTGGCCTTTGGAGCGTATTTGCTCCGGGCTGCACGGTTTTAACTGAATTCATTCGATGAGCGTGAAGCACTTTCGCATTTCTATAAAGCCATTTCTTCTCATAACCTCTGTTCTTTTGCTTGGTTCGAGCGCTGCCTTGATCGCGGATGCGTCCGTGCAAGCACATCATCCGGTCAAATCGGGTGAAGCTAAGCCTGCTGTTAAGTCGCCGAAAGCTGCTACTTCGGCAAAAGGACCGTGGGTGATCAAGTCGACAGTCGCTACCGTTTCGCTGCCGGAGTTCGAACAGGCTTACCGGCGGATGAACGACAAGGATCCTTACGCAACGACGCTCGATTCTCTCAAAGAATTTTTGAACGTCTATGCCGATTACCGCCTCAAACTTGCAGACGCTCAGAAGGAAGGTTTGGATAAAGATCCGAAGATCGTGGCAGAGATCAAAGGCTATCGGCAGATGCTCGCTGGCCCGTATCTGCTCGATAAGGAAGTAACCGATCCGGCGATCCATGAGCTTTATAATCGCCGGATGGTTGAAGTTCATGCCGGACATTTTCTCGCTGCGATCCACAATCAAAACGACCCTGCCGATACGCTCCGTGCGTATAAACGCGCGATGGATGCGATCAACCGATTGAACAATGGCGAGTCAATGACACTCGTTACGCTCAATCCCGGCTATCGATCGATGCTCGCCGATGAAAATAACAAACCGCTCATCGACAAAGGAAAGTTAGCTGCCGGTGCCGATACATCATGGCAGGGATCCGATGACAAAGGAAGTGCGCGCAATGGCGGCGATCTTGGTTTTTTTACCGGCGGTATGACCGTCCGTCCGTTCGAAGATGCTGCGTATTCACTCAAGCCCGGCGAGATCACGAAGTATCCGGTGCGCACACGCTTCGGTTACCATGTGATTGAAGTCTATGAGCGGATCCCGAGGATCGGCGGAGTGAAGGTAAGTCACATTTTTGTGCAGATGCCCGACGTGACTACCGATACCACCGCTTACTATCATAAGATCGATAGCCTCTACCGCGCAGTGAAGAATGGCGCAAACTTCGAGCAGGTTGCTCGCGAGTCGAGCGAAGACAAGAAAACAGCTGCACTCGGCGGGGATATGGGTTATATCAACCGCGAAGATCACCGCGCACCGCTCCAGTTCGATCACGCTGCCTACGCATTGAAGGATGGCGAGATCTCCGGCATCGTTCGTACCAACATCGGATATCATATCATTAAGCGCACAGCTACGATCCCGATCAAAACATACGATCAGGAAAAGGACAATCTGAAAACTGTTTATAAGCGCTACTACTTCAACGAAGATCGCGACAAGAAACTCGCCGTCTTGAAGACGAAGTATAATCTGAAGGTCGACAGTTCGACGATCAATTACTTTATCGCGCATATCGATTCCTCGCGCACGTCACTCGATTCGAACTGGACCAAAAAGCTCGACAAGAGCGATCGCCAGCGCGTGATCTATTCGCTCGGCGGCGATCGATGGACGATCAATTCGCTGATCGATTCGCTGAACGCACAACCCGGCGCCCCGCTTGCCCGAAATACGTTGCTCGATCTGATCAACAAGCGTATCGACGACAACACGCTCGATCTTGGCAGCCGGAATATTGCCGAGAAATATCCCGAGTTCGATCAGATCATGCAGGATTACAAGAACGGGATCATACTCTTTGAACTTGAGAATCAGCGTGTGTGGAGTAAAGTGGTGCCCGACAGTCTGCAGGAATTGAAATACTATCAGCAGCATCATGCGAAATTCCTCTGGCCGGAGCGCGTCGATATTTCGGAGATCTTTGTTACTTCCGATTCACTGGCCAAGTCGCTCTATAAGCGGATCATTTCCGGGGAAAATTTCGACACGCTTGCCAAAAAATATACCGAGCGTCCTGGCTTTAAGGATAAAGCCGGCCGGTGGGGCCTGATGCAGAAAGATGAGAATGAACTCTCGGGCCGTGCATTTACATTCGTGGCCGGCGAGGTCAAAGAGCCGTTCTCGTTTCAGGGTGGATACTCGATCGTTCGTCTGAATCAGCGCGATCCGATTCACGAAAAAACTTTCGACGAGGCTCGTCAGGAAGTGGCAAGTCAGTATCAGGACGATCGTGCGAGCGAGTTACGCACGCAATGGGTGACGGAACTTCGCAAAACGTACAAGCGCCAGCTCAACGAAGCGCTGCTTACGCAGGCCTGGGAAAAGAACCATGTTGCGCAGGCTTCCGTGACCGGCGCACCTGCCCAGCATTAACATTTCAGTACGGGTCGCAACTTTGACCCCGAAACTTACGTAGTAAAGAACGGTGCGGCTATGGCCGTACCGTTCATCGTTTTTAATGCTAAATTTTGTAACCGGTTTGAAAGTTTCTGCACTCTTTTTCTCTCTCGTTCTTGTCGTCACTTTGATGGGTTCTGCCCTTGCGCAACAAACGCTTAAAGAAGGCGACCGGCTCGATGCGGTGCTCGCGGTTGTCGGTAAATATCCGATCCTGAAATCGACGATCGACGGCAAGCTCGAACTCTTGATGATCCAGCAGGGGATCACGAAAATTTCGAACGACAGCATGATGCAGTTGCGCAAGCGGTTGCTCGATGCCGAAATCGACGAGAAAGTGCTGCTTGCAAAGTCGGATCAGGATTCCATGACGGTAACCGAAGCAGAAGTCGATGACCGGCTCGAGCAGCAGATCAAGCTTTATGTGCGGCAGTTGGGCTCCGAGGATGCAGTCGAAAAGCAATTCGGAAAGTCGATCGCCCAGATCAAATCGTCGCCTGAACTGCGAGACCGGGCGCGCGAAAGTATCCTTGTCGAGCAGGAGCGTTACAAAGCAGTACCGAACTCGACAAGTATATCAAGGCACGACGTCGAAGAATTTTACGCGCTCTATCGCGATAGCCTTCCACAGATCGGCCAGGAAGTCGAGCTTGCCACGATCATAAAATTTGTGAAACCGCAGGCGAATCAGGCCGAGCGAACGAAGGCGTTTGCAGAGTCCCTGGTCGATTCGTTAAAACACGGTGCCGATTTCGCGACGCTTGCTCGCAGATACTCTCAGCATTCGACCGCAAAGAATGGCGGCGATCTCGGCGACTATTATGCACGCGGCACGTTCCTGCCGGAGTTCGAAGCGGCAGCGTTCAAGCTCAAGAATGGCGAATTTAGCAACGTCGTACAGACCGATCAGGGGTACCATATCATCAAAATGATCGATCGCCGCGGCGAAGAGATCCATGTAGCGCAGATCCTCTTAAAGCCCAACGCCTCAAGTGCCGATGAAGAAGTTGCCCGCAATCAACTGATCGCCATCCGTCAGCGCATATTGAATGGTGAAGATTTTGCAAAGCTTGCACTTACGGAATCCGACGATCAGGAAACAAAATTTGCTGGCGGCACACTTGGAAAACTACGTGTGGAAGATCTGGCGCCCGAACAGCGCGAGGTCGTCGATTCGCTCAAGCCAGGTGAAGTCTCGATGCCATTGCATATACAGCTTTCGAGGACCGTCACCGGTTACCAGATTGTAAAACTCGTACGCAAAGTTGCTCCGCACTCCGCATCGCTCGACACCGATTATCGCGAACTCGAAGCGACTGCGATCCAGTGGAAACAAAATAAAGATTTTTCTAACTACCTCGTGAAAGCTCGCTCGAACGTCTATGTGAAGCTGAACGACATCCGGCAATTCTATTGAGCGACGACATGAATATCCCAAAGCCGAAGATCGTCGAGTACGATCTGGAGAACGGACTACATGTGATCCTCTGCGAACGTCATGAGATCCCGTTAGTTGCGGTCAATGTTTGGTACAGGATCGGCAGCAAAGATGAAGACACCCATCGTACAGGCTTCGCGCATCTCTTCGAGCACATGATGTTTCAGGGCTCGGACAATGTACCCAAGATGGGACATTTCAAGTTTATTCAGGACGTCGGTGGTACGCTGAACGCGACGACAAGTCAGGATCGTACCAATTATTTCGAGACACTTCCTTCATCGCATCTTGGCCTCGGACTCTGGCTGGAAAGCGATCGGATGCTCGCGCTGAACGTCACGCAGGAAAATTTCGAGAACCAGCGGGCTGTCGTAAAAGAAGAACGGAGGCAGCGCTACGACAACCGTCCGTATGGCACCGTCTATGAAACACTGCTTACGCACGTCTTTCCGACCAGCGGTTACCATTGGGCGACAATCGGCTCTATGCAGCATCTCGACGATGCGACGATCGACGATGTCATCGACTTTCATCGCCAGCATTATCTTCCGAACAACGCTTCACTGACGATCGCCGGAAGCTTCAATGAATCGGATGCGCGCCGGCAGGTCGAACAATTTTTCGGTGCGATCCCACGGGGTGCCATTCCGCCTCGACGCGATCAGATCGTCGAACCGCTGAAGGAGCAGATTCGTGTGGAGACCCAGGATGCGGTCGCGTTAACGCTCGTGACGCTCGCCTTTCAGGTCCCGGCTGCATTTACTGACGAATCCTACGCTCTCGATATCGCGGCCGATATTCTGGGCTCCGGCCGAAGCAGCAGGCTCTATCACCGGCTCGTGTACAAGGAAGAGATCGCTCATGAAGTGAGTGTCTATAATGTTTCGAATGAAAAGGCGGGGATGTTCGTCGTGCAGGCCGTGGTGCAGGCAAGTAGCACTCCGGCGGAAGTCGAAGCAGTCCTGTGGGAAGAACTCCAAACATTTCTTTCGCTTGGCGTGAGCGAAATGGAGCTTCAAAAGGCGCTGAACAAAGCTGAATCGAGTTACATACGTCACCTGATCCCGCTTGCGGCCCAGGCCGATAACTTGCAACGCGCGCGAGCGTTTACCGGCGACACCATGAATGCATTTCGCGAGATCGAGATGCTTCGAAAAGTAACGCGAAACGAAGTACAGAGGGCTGCCGAACGATATTTGCGTCCTTCGATCGCGGTCATCCTGACGGTGAGTCCGAACGAAGTACCCGTAGTCATGGCAGCCGAACCGACGAGTGTCGCAGCGAACTGATGTCGTTTCGAACTGATCGTCTCGACGATCTGATCGCCGACACGACGGCTTATCCGAACTTCCACTTAAGCATCCTCGTTCAAACAGGACTTATTGCGGCCGCTTAGCGTGGTCGCTAAGCGTGGTCGCTAAGCGTGGCCGCTCAAGAAGGCCGCTTAGACTGCCGACTTCTTTACTCAACGCACGAACACGCACTCTGTGACGAATTCCAAAACTTCTCCGAAAACTTTTTTGCCAACTGCTTCGCCCATTTCTTCGAACACTTTTCCTAAACCATCGTTGGCGCCTTCCGCGATCTCCCGCACCGGTCATATCGACTTTACTGAGTTTACGCTTGCGAACGGCCTGCACGTGATTTTGCATGAAGATCACAAGTCACCGGTGGTCTGCCTCAACATCGCCTATCATGTCGGTTCAAAAAACGAATCTGAATCCCGACGAGGCTTTGCACATCTCTTCGAACACTTGCTGTTCGATGGCTCTAAGAATGTACCGCGCGGCGCGTTCGATCTCTTCATCACGCAGGCTGGCGGTAATGACAATGCCTATACGACCGAGGACAAAACGAATTATTACGAGGTGCTTCCCTCGCATCAGTTAGAACTTGGGCTCTGGCTGGAGAGCGACCGGATGCTGGAATTTGGCGTTAGCGAGATCAGCCTTGTGACGCAGAAGAATGTCGTCAAAGAAGAAAAGCGGGAGCGCTATGATAACTCGCCCTATGGCTCGCTTTCGATCCGGATGAATCGTCTCGCCTACAAAACCTTTCCTTACTGGTGGGCGGTGATCGGTGACATGGAAACGATCGACGCAGCTACGCTTGTCGATGTTCGCGATTTTTTCGAGACCTATTACGTCCCGAACAATGCAGTGCTGGTATTAAGCGGCGATTTCGAACCGAAGAACGCGAGAGCACTCATCGAGCGATATTTTGGTCCGATCCCGAGAGGGCAGCGAGTTTGTTTCAGGCCCGAATATGACGAACCTCAATCGCAAACCGAGATTCGCGAAACGATCGACAATGAATCGGTGCCATTGCCCGGAGTGTTCCATGGGTACAAGATCCCCCCGGAAGGGACACATGAATTTGCAGCGATCGACCTGTTGACCGACATTCTTTCGAGTGGTCAAAGTTCGCGTTTGTTTCGATCGCTCATTTACGAATTGCAGATCGCCTCCGACGTTACGGCCTATGTCGATGGCCGTGAAAAGCCAGGGCTTGCCTATCTCTACGCGCTTGGCTCTGAAGAAACAACGTCGATCGATGAACTCGAACATGCGTTGGATGCGGTGATGGACGAAGTCATTGCACACGGTGTGACGGAGCGCGAACTTGCGAAAGCGATCAACAAAACCGAAGCGCGCTGGATCGCGGGTCGCGTTACGGTGCAGGGCAAAGCCGATCATCTCGCGCATGCTGCGGTGTTCTTTGGTGACGCCGAACGTGCAAACACGGTGATCGATGAATACAGGACGGTGACGATCCGGGATGTTCAACAGGCTGCCGCAAAATATTTTACTCGCGAAAACCGCGTGACAATCGTGTACCGTGTTCCTCAGGAACCGATAGCGATGGCTCCTGAATCAGTGACGTCAGAAAATCTTTTATCTTAAAAAGAGTATGTCGATCGAAGTCGTAGACAGAATCCATCCACCGAAGCCAGGCGCTGTTCAGGCCGTTAATTTTCCGCCGATCCGCGAAGAACGACTCGCGAATGGATTGCGAGTATTCATCGTAGAAAACCACGCGCAGCCGATCGTCAACGTAATAATGTATGTACGCGCCGGCTCAACGGAAGATCCGAGCAGCCTCGAGGGTCTCGCAGCAGTCACTTCCGACCTTCTTACGAAGGGTACGCTGACGCGCAACGCGCTCGAGATCGCCGAGGAGATCGACTTTGTCGGAGGCTCACTGCATGCCGGAACGTCCTGGGATGCGACCACGATCTCAGTCGGCGTGCTGACGAAATTTCTTGAGACGGGACTCAACCTCCTTGAAGATGTCGCGCTGCATCCATCGTTTCCGCAGGAAGAACTCGATCGTGTAAAATTGCAGCGCCTCGCTGAGATCAGTCAGGCGAAAGCCGACGCCGGATATCTCGCCGATTCACTTTTTTCACGGCTCGTCTTTCCGAATCATCCGTATGGTCAGGAAGCGAGCGGTACCGAAGCTTCGATCGAAGAGATCACGACGGCACACATTCGGTCGTTCTACAAAGATTACTTCGGGCCTGAGCGCTCGTTTATTATCGCAAGCGGGGATGTCGATCCCGAGCGATTCCTCGCCGACCTCGAATCCCGATTTGGACATTGGTCATCAACATCGGTGGCCAAGGACAAATATGCGCCAGAGCAACTTTTGGCGGGCGTACACGTAGCATTGGTTGAGAAGGCGCAGGCAGTCCAGTCGGCAATTCGCATCGGCCATCTCGGAATCCAGCGTAACGAGGTGGACTTTGTGAAACTGCATGTGCTCAACATGCTCTTCGGCGGTTATTTCAATTCGCGCGTCAATCTTAATCTTCGTGAGAAGCATGGCTTCACCTATGGTGCGCGGAGTTATTTCGATGCGCGAATGATGCCCGGGCCGTTCGTCGTTTCGACCGAAGTAAGTACCGGCGTGACAGCGCGTGCCGTTGAGGAGATTCTTTCAGAACTTCGGCGTATCACTGTTGAACCGATCAGCGCAGAAGAGCTTGAAATGGTGCAGAACTATGTGATCGGAAGTTTCCCGCTGCAGATCGAGACACCGCAGCAGGTTGCAGCGCGTGTTGCTGCGATCATCCTTTACGGACTGCCGCGTAATTATTATGATACGTTCAGAGACATCGTCGCGGGTCTCACTCGCGAAGACCTGTATCAGGCGGCGAGAAAATATTTGCACCCCGATAATGTCACGATCGTTGTCAGCGGTAACGTCGACGCGATCCGTTCGGGCATGGAAGAGATCGGACCGCTTAGT